>CAYUZZ010000029.1:0-12640 GCA_964449505.1 uncultured Hyphomicrobiales bacterium
CCTTCCAGTTGAATTTCAATTTTTTTGTCCATCTGCCATAAATTGAAATATGACATTTTAACATTTGCAGAAAGATTAATCTTATAAATATTTAAATTATCGCGGTTAATGTTTATGTTAGCTTTCTCTGCATTAGTCATTGCTTCAATTTTGCCACCAAGATGAAACATCTGAGAAAAAGTAATATTCTGTGATAATGGCTCATTAAACCAGTCAATTGTATTGAATGGAACCTGAGATATTTCAAAACCAATTGTTGGCGCTGGGAGTGCATCTACTGATTTTGCACGATGTACGGAAGATTGAATTTTAAAACCCAAAGACTTAATATAGGGATTATTTTTCAAAGATTCATTCACTAATGAATCAACAGATTGAGCCTGCACCAAAATTGAACTAAAAAATATTACAATCCCCAGCAAAACAATTGTTTGCACTCTTTTGTGGCTTACAATTAATAATTCATAATTCATAATTCTATTCGCCCTCCTTCATCCATCCAGCCATCTTGGATATTTCTAAAGTACCTTTTTTTAATGCCCTTTCTTTCATTATCACAAAAAGTATTGGAGTTACTATCAATACATGTAATGCTGAAGTGAGCAATCCGCCAATCATCGGAGCTGTTAATGGTTTCATTACATCAGAACCTGTACCAGTTGACCACATAATAGGTACTAAGCCAATCATTGCAGTCAAAACAGTCATCAGCTTGGGTCTTAATCTTAGAACAGATCCTTCAACCGCTGCTTCATAAATGTCCTGATTTGTAATTGCTCCTCTTTTACCCTCCTTATGGGCTTTAAGCCTTTTATCAAGCGCTTCATGTAAATAAACTACCATTACAACACCTGTTTCTGTTGCTATACCATATAATGCTATAAAACCCACCCAAACTGCAACCGAAAAATTATAACCCAGAAAATAAATTGCATACATACCGCCAATTAAAGCAAATGGCACAGACAGCATTACAACTCCGGCTTCTTTATATTCATGCAGTGTAAAAAAAAGTAAAACATAAATTATAAGAAATACTACCGGCATAATTATCTCAATAGTTTTTTCAGCTCTGACTTTGCTTTCATATTGTCCGCTCCATGTGTAGGAATAACCTGTTGGTAGTTTCAAACTATCTGTTATTACTTTTTTAGCATCAACCATTACACTACCCATATCACGATTGCGGGTATTCATAAATACAATAGATCGTAACATTCCATCTTCACTGCTAATCATCGGAGGTCCAGATTGGACAGCAATATCTGCCAAATAGGATAAAGGAAGAAACAATTTTGAATTTTGATCAATCAAGTTCAAGTTAGAACTTGAAATATTAGTAGCTGAAGACTGACCCTGAATGTTAGTACTTCCAGACATTGCATTCATAGAACTCGCTTTTGGATTTTGATAACTTGAAGACATACTGTTGCTCATACTTCCACCAGATGCTGAAGAAGAAGAAACAGGTACTATCAAATTTTTCAAATCATCAATGTTATCCCTAAAACCCCTTTCATATCTCATGCGAATTGGAAATCTCATCCTGCCTTCTATTACAATTCCGAGATTCTGACCGCCGATAGCGGTTTCAATTATATCCTGAACATCGGTTGTATTAATTCCATATCTTGCAATTGCATCTTTTTTTAGAGTAACATCAATATAATATCCTGCCTGTACTCTTTCTGCAACGACATCAGCAGCACCATTGACATTTTTAAGAATATTTTCTGCCTTGATTGCATAATATTCAAGAGTGTCCAGATTATCCCCAAAAATCTTAAAACCAATATCTGTCCTGACGCCAGTAGAAAGCATGTTAATTCTGTTTATTATCGGTTGAGTCCATCCGTTTCTTACTCCCGGAATTTGAAGTTTACTGTCAAGTTCAGCTATAATGTCACTTTTCTTGATTCCGGATCTCCATTCGCTTTTTGGTTTCAGCATAATAATAGTTTCAATCATACTTAAAGGTGCATTATCGGTAGGCGTTTCGGCTCTTCCGGCTTTTCCTAACACATGATGAACCTCAGGAATACTTTTAATAATCTGATCTTGGATTTGCAATATCCTGTTCACTTCTGTAATCGAAGCATTTGGTAATGTAACTGGCATATATAAAATTGAACCTTCATCTAAAGGTGGCATAAATTCCGAACCGGTATGCATTATCATTGGAATTGTTATAGCAAGAGCAATAAGATTGAGAGCAATAGTAATTTTTCTATGTTTAAGAACCCAATGAATTACAGGTTCATATATTTTAATAAAGAAATTTGTAACAGGGTTTTCGTTTTCAGGTCTGAACTTTCCTCTCATCAGCATTGTCATTAAAACAGGTATCAATGTGATTAATACAATTGCTGAACCAGCTAACATAAATGTTTTAGTAAAAGCGAGTGGCCTGAATAATTTCCCTTCTTGTCCTGTTAAAAAGAATACTGGAATAAATGAAACTAATATAATCAGTTCTGAAAAGAATATAGCCCTGCCAACTTGCTTTGCAGATACTATTGATATACTCTTATATTCTTCGGAGGTCAGATGTCCTTTTTCTTTAATGGCCGCCGCAATATTTCTATACGCATTTTCAACCATTACAATGGATGAATCGACGATAACTCCTATGGCTAATATTATACCGCCCAAGCTCATTATATTGGAAGTAATTCCAAATAAGTGCATCATGATAAATGCCAAAAGAACAGATACCGGAATTTCAATAATAATTCTGAGAATACTTCTGAAATGAAGAAGAAATATTGCTACCATCAAGGAAACTACGATTGCGGCTTCTATTAATGCCCTCTCAAGAGTTCCTACAGCTTCTTCAATTAAAGTACTTCTGTCATAAGAAGGAATAATGTCAACACCCTCTGGTAATCCAGGCTTGATTTCCTCGATTTTCTTCTTAACCCTGTCAATCACTTCTTTAGCATTAGAGCCATTTCGCATTACTATAATACCACCAGCGACTTGTCCCTGACCGTTTTTCTCTAAAGAACCACGTCTAATATCTCCGCCGATTTGCACTTTAGCAACATCTTTAATCATTATTGGTATGCCATTAGAAGCGCTTTTTATAGAAGAATTTTCAATGTCTTCTTTAGAATTTATATAACCTTGACCTCTTACAAAATACTCGGCATCACTCATTTCGATGATTTTACCGCCTACTTCATTATTACTTCTTTGAATGGTTTGAATGACTTCAGATGTTGTAACATTGTATGCTCTTAGTTTCATAGGGTCAATATCAACCTGATACTGTTTAACGTAGCCGCCTATACTTGCAACTTCGGCAACACCCTCAACTGATGAGAGTTTATATCTTATATACCAGTCCTGTATTGATCTAAGTGTTCCCAAATCATAATTCTTTCCTTCGATAGTGTACCAGAAGACATGACCTACACCGGTTCCGTCGGGGCCAAGAACTGGAGCAACTCCTTGAGGTAGCTGAGAACGAACGGTTGCCAATCTTTCAAGAACTCTCGTTCTCGCAAAATATATATCGGTATTATCTTCGAATATTGCAAAAATAAATGACATACCAAACATTGAAACGGCTCTTACAGCTTTTACATTTGCCATTCCCTGCAAGGAAGTAACTAAAGGAAAGGTTACTTGTTCTTCAACAACTTCCGGTGACCTTCCCATATATTCAGTCCAAATGATAACCTGATTCTCCGAAAGGTCAGGAATAGCATCAACTGGAAGGACTGAAACTGTATAAATTCCTATACCTGATAATATAATATATACCAGGATAACAATGAACCTGTTTTGAGCACACCAATCTATTATTTTTTCTATCATTAATTCAATCCTTGTTTGTGAGTTTTAATTCCGCCGAAGAACCAGGTTGCTGTTGTAAGTATGAAGCAAATAATTGCAATTATCCACGTAAAGCTTTTTAAAGGTTTAGCCATCAAAAATATCGACCAAATCCATAAAATTGATAATGGCAATATTGCAAGTATCTTATGAATACCAACAATGACTTCCTTTGGGTCGCCAATAAAATAACCAGCCTGGTACAAGCCTGTAATAAAAGTTGGTATTGAAAATATTGTAGCAATCAAAACAATGTATTTTATAGAAAATTCAATTTGTTTACACTTTAAACTGAATACTTTATAAAGGAATGACAGTAAAGGCAAAGTGTATAGGAAATGAACCAATATATTATGAAAATATTCGTAAGCTTCTTCAAGATAATTTATCTTAGATGTTTTATCCTCTAATGCTATATCATTTTTCATAACAATATTGTCATTATTTATAATTGTATAATCAACTTTTTGTTTAAATAAATCTGTTGATTCTTTATGATGTTCAATGCTTTCATGTTCATTAGCAGACAGGTTTAGTACAAATATAAATATTAAAATAATTAACGAAGCTAATTTATATCTCATCATTTTTTCTTTTTAATTATTTTTAAAACTTGCAGGTAGAGATTTGTCTCTACCTCCCTTTATAATTAATTATTTCTTGTTCTGAAACGTGTTGTTATATAAGTTTTATCTAAACCTTTATTACCATATTCGCAATCCATCATACCCATACCACCACCATTCATCATTCTATTTTTAGACATAATGAATTTCATGTGGTCCATCATTTCAGTACCCATATACATAATATAGTCTGTGTCTGGTTTTAAACTTGAATCAGATTTAAACTCGCATTTCGTTCTATCGGAATTCCACTTAAAAGTACCACCAGTATGATGCGTAATTTTAAGGTGATTCATCATAGTAGTATCCATCATATCTTTATTAATGTCAGAATGTCCCATGTTTTTGCTTATCGGGCAAGTTGAATCAGCAATATCCTTTTGACTAATCAAAACGAAATTGCTTTCAATTGTTTTAGTATCAACTGGCGCTGCAAACTGAAGGGTAACTGCGTCATTGATACCAAAATTTTGAGAGTTGTTTGTAGGACTAATTGACAGGAAATTTGCAGGAGTTGGGTTAGTTGTATTATTACCCATATTACTACAGCCATAAAAGATTGCTAAAGATAATAGCATTAATGCTACGATTATTTTATTTGATTTTTCCATTTTATTCTCTAATTTTAATTATTTTTTGAACCCTGGTTTATCCAAGCTGTTATTTTTCTTAAATCACAATCATCGTTTATATAACTGTTCATAATACCTGAAAGACTCTTTTTAATTGCCCCGTTGACTGCAGCTTTTTTAACATTTTCATATCCTTCAAGATTTACACCTCCTGAAGCAAAAGAATTGTCATGGCAAAATATACAATTCTTTTCAATAATAGGTTTTACAAAATGTATGAATGATACATTGTTTGTATTACAAGAATTATCAATAAAAATGGGACCAGCAGGTACGATTTCATCTTGTTCACATGAATTTAAAACTAATTCCATAGTAAATAGAATTAGAATTATACCAATAAATCGATATTGAATTTTTATGTTATGAATATTTTTCATTTATCTTTTCCTAAATAATTTCTTGAAAAATGAATAATCACATTTTGATTTTCATCTAATCTAATAGTGAAAGTAAAATTATTTATTCTTTTTAAAAAACTTTAAATTTGATTAAGTTTATTAGAAATTATAGAAAAAGCGGGGCTACAGTGTCATCACCTGATAGAGAGTTAAAATGTATGAATGATATGATTTTACATATCGGTTCCTTAAGTGGATATTTAAGGATTTTGAGATACAGTTTATCGAAACTTAATATACAGAAATTTAGCTTTTGGAACATATTATTGAAGAGAATCGGGAACTTTATCAGCTGTTTATTATTATCTAAGCTAATATAATTAAAGTCAACAGCAAAAGATAAAGTTGAATCAGAACAGCAAGACTTATTCTGATATGAAATTGTTGATTTAGTACTTTCCTGATTATAAGAATCTTTACTAATGTTCTCTTGTGATTGTTCATCTGCTTTCATACTGCACGTATCGGAATTATTTTCTGTCATACAAGACATATTAGGATCTAAACAATCATTATTTTGTTTGTGATCGGGTTTATGATTACAAGATGATTTTTTTTGTTCATTAGTTAAACTGCTCATATCACAAGAAGAAGAACAACAGCAATCAGAATGTGAAAGATTTTTTGGAAACTCGAAGAAGGCAAAATGTATAGTACCTTTATGTTTGCACTTATGAACAGAAATATTCAACCCTATGGCTGATAATGGTAATATCATCAAGAGAAGTATCGCTGTTATATGTTTGAATCTTCTAATCATTTTCCCAATAATAATTCTACACAACTAACTGTGCTGACCGATGAAACTTTCAAATTATTGCAATTTGATTTCAGTTTATTTAATTTTGTTATAAATATTTACGATAGCCCTCTCATTCATCTCCAATTCCCTGAAACAATTGCAGGAAGTTTAAAAATTGATTGTTAAATTCCAACTTTTATATCGCTTCTATTCCTCTTTCATTTGTTCTAATCTTTACAACTTCTTCATCAATTTTATAAACTACCCTATCTTTAGCATTTTTTACTCTACTTTTTCCAAATCCCTTAATTTTAGAAACCGTTACACCGGGGTGACCTTCTATTCTTTGAAGTTCATCAGTAAGCTCCAACAATTTAAAGGGTCTTATTATAATTTTCATCTCTTTTATATCATTTTTCTTAATTAATTTTTAAATACCTACTAACTAAAACTATAAAAGTGATATAACTATTTACATCTCTGTTTCAACTTTTCTTTTTTCAAACCAACTGTAAACAGATGGGATTACTAACAAAGTCAGAAGGGTTGAAGTTATTAGCCCTCCAACAACAACGGTGGCTAAAGGCTTTTGAATTTCAGAACCTGCATCAGTTGAGATTAAAGCCGGGATTAAGCTGAAAATTGTAATAAATGCAGTCATAAGAACAGGACGCAGCCTATCCATGCTTCCTTTTTCAATGGCTTCACTTAGTCCCATACCTTCTTCTCTTAAATGAGAAATGTGAGAAACCAACACAACACCATTTAACACAGCAACTCCAAATAAGACTATGAATCCAACAGATGCTGGAACTGATAAATATAAACCTGAAAAGTAGAGTGCTAATATACCACCAATAAGAGCAAATGGTAAATTTAAAATGACTAAGAGAGCTAAACGTATGGAACCGAAAGTTACAAAAAGCAGTAACATAATTAAAGCAATAGCTATAGGTCCTATTATCATAAGTTTTGTCATTGCTCTTTGCTGATTCTCAAATTGCCCACCCCAAGTTAAATAATAACCAGAAGGCAGCTCAACTTTTTCCTTTATTTTCTGTTTTGCTTCTGCTACAAAGCTGCCAATATCCCTTCCGCTTACATTCATTTCAATTCCAATTCTTCTTATGCCATCTTGACGGCTAATCTGAACAGGACCTTCAATCATTTTTACATCGGCTAATTGTGCTAATGGAATGTTCATTCCTGAATTTGTCGGAACAAAAATATTTTCAATTGCATCAATTGAATTTCTTTTATTTTCAGGCAGACGTACTGTAATATCGAATCTTCGATTCCCTTCATATAATTTGGTAGCCGTTTTACCGGCAATAGCAATTTCAACAATATTTTGAACATCACTTATATTTAGACCATATCTAGCAATTTTTGACCTGTCAATAGAAATTGTCAAGTATGGTTGACCCGAAACCTTCTCAGTCATCAAATCTGTGCCACCTTTTATCTTGGAGATTATTTGAGAAATTTCGTCGGCTTTATTTTTAAGAATATCAATATCATCTCCAAATAATTTTAGAATCAACTGTGATTTAGTACCTGCGACAATTTCGTCAATTCTACATTGTATAGGTTGGCTGAATCCAAATGCAATACCAGGAATTGATTCAAGAGATTCTCTCATTTCATTGTTCAATTCTTCTCTTGAAATATTTCTTTTCCACTCACTTTTTGGTTTTAAAACACCTACATAGCCAGTTTTATCTACTCCTCTTGTGTCAAGAGCCACCCCTGTTTGTCCGATCCTGCCGACAACAACATCCAGTTCTTCAAATTTTCGTAATTTTTCGCCAGCAATTTTATTTACTTCAATAGCTTTAGAAAGTGAAACGCCTGGTAACAAAGCAATATCCATATCAAAAGCACCTTCATCAATGATAGGAATAAATTCGGTTCCTACTATTGTAAAAACAAAAAGTGATGCAATTAGAGCCACCACTGCAGAAACTAATATTATGCTCTTCTTTCTGATACTAAAACGAAGTAAAGGAAGATAAGTCCTTGAAAAGAAATTCATTACAGGGCTTTCTTTGTGCACTTGCGGCTTCAAGAATATAGAACATAATTGCGGTATGATAAAGATTGACATCAACAAAGAAGCGATAATAGCAAGTCCAACAGTTATTGCCAAAGGAGCAAACATTTTCCCTTCAATACCCTCAAGGGCGAGAATCGGTATAAATGTTATAGCAATTATAATTTCGCCATAAATACTTGGTTTCCTAACATCCAGAATAGCTTTTAAAATTAAAGACATTCGATTAAAGCCACTCCTGCCTTCATTCAACATTCTTTGAACGTTTTCAACTTGTATAATAGAAGCATCAAATTTCATTCCGGTTGAAATTACCAAACCTCCAATCGACATTAGGTTTGCACTTACTCCTAATAATTTCATAAAAATAAAGGTTAACAAAAGAGAAATTGGAAGGGCAATAAGAATAACTGCTGAACCACGAAAACTTCTTAGTAAAATAAAAGTTACTATTAAAACTAATATTGAACCTTCCAGCAATGCTCTGATAATTGTAAAAATGCTTTCATCTACTATGTCTGTTCTGTCATAGTAAGGAACTATGCTTATTCCGTCAGGTAACAAATTGTTTCCGTTGATTTCCGCAACTTTTTCTTTAACACGATAAACCACTTCCCGGCTGTTCTCACCTCTCAGCATCATTACAATACCACCGACAGTTTCATCTTTACCATCTTTTAAAGCTGCACCCATGCGAACTGCTTCCCCAATTTTTACTTCGGCTATATCTTTAATGAAAGTTGGTGTACCTTCATTGGTTTTTAAAACAATATTTTCAATATCATTAACATTTTGTATTAATCCCACACTCCTAATGATGTATTGGTCAGAACTTCTTTCCAGAATATTTCCTCCAACATTTTGATTGTTGTTTTCAATAGCAGTATATACCTCAACTGCTGTTAAGTTATATTTTATTAGTTTTTCTGGCGCAATAATAACTTGATACTGCTTGAAATAACCGCCGAATGAATTTATTTCGTTTACTCCGGCTACACTTTTCAATTGAGGTGTAATAATCCACTCCTGAATTGTTCTCAGGTTAGCAAGATAAACAATTTTAGCAATCGAATCATCCGGCATTTTTCCTTCGAGAGTATATTGGTATATTTCGCCCATCACGGTAGCGATAGGTCCCATAGCTACATCTACACCTTTTGGTACATTTTCTATAGCTTCTCCCAATCTTTCAAAAACTAATTGTCGGGCAAAATATATATCAACATTGTCTTTGAAAACCAAAGTTACAATTGAAAGACCAAATTTTGTTACAGAACGCATTTGCTCAACATCGGGCAAGCCTCGCATTGCCATCTCTATTGGATAAGTAACATTTCTCTCAATTTCAATTGCAGATAAACCATCAGCATGACTTATAATTTCAACTTGAATGTTTGTAACATCAGGAAAAGCATCAATTGACAGATTATAAGCTGAGTACGTGCCAAATGTAACTATAAGAAGAGAAATAAATATTATCATTCCTTTTCTTGTTAAAGTCAAAGATATTAATTTTTCTAACATTAGTGTTCATCACCTCCTAACTCTTCTTTCTTAAGTTCGCTCTTCAAATAAAACACTCCTGTAACAACAACAATCTCACCTTCTTTCAGACCTTCTTTGATTTCAATTCTATTATCAACAGAAGTACCGGTTACAACTTCTCTTTGCTTAAAAGTTGTATCATTAATTTGAATAAACACATAAGAAAAATCTGTTTCTTTGATTACAGCTTCTTCCGGAACCATTATTGCTTTGGCATTTTCACCTATAGGGATTCTTAATTCACCAAACATTTGAGGTTTTAGTTTATTTTGAGAATTATTGAATTCACCTCGTATTTTTAGTGTTCTTGATTTTTCGTCTATTGATTGACCTAAATATATGATATAACCATGAAATATTTCATTCGGATATACTGTTGATGTGAAAATTGCGGAAGTTTTTTGATTGATTTTGCTCAAATCTTTCTCATAAACTTGACCATCAACCCAAACTGTACTATTATTAATAACTTTAAATGCGTTTGTGGTGGCGTCAACCAATTGCCCCAAAACTACATTTCTTTCAACAACAATACCATTTATCGGCGACTTTATTGGAAGAGTACCAGAAGTATGGTCGTCGTTTGTTTTTTCATTATTTACATCTTCATCTGAAAGTCCGATTGAATGAATTCTTTTATCTTCTGCTTTATACTCAGCAAGTGCTTTCTCGTATTCAGCCTGGCTTTCCAACAAGCTTTTCTGAGAACCGATTTCCTCATCAAAAAGTTTGCTTTGTCTTTCGTAAGTTGCTTTTGTGTAATCTAAATTTGCTTTAGCTTTTAGAAAACCTGCTTTTATTGTACCAATATCAAGCCCTTCAACGGTCATAAGCACTTGGCCTGCTTTAACATAGGCTCCTATTTTAACGAATACTTTCTGAACCCTGCCCTGAACCAATGAGCCAACTTGTGCCTCATTATCCTGGTTAGGAATTATAACAGCAGGCAGGGAAATAAACCCTGTTAAAAGCTGTAATGATACTTTTTTCGATACAATTTTTATCGTTTTTATTGATTCAGCAGATAGTTTTACTTCGTTTATATGCTCTTCTTGATGTTCTTCTTTTTGTTTTTGGGGATTCTCTTTATTACTGCAACCCAAAAGAATTAAGGCATGCAATAACAATATTATAAATAATCTATTACCTAATTTCATTTTTGCCTCTTTTATTTTGATATAATGTTTTGACCAATTATTTCCTCAATCATGAAAAGTGATTGATAATAATTGAATAGGGAATTATTATAATTATTTCTGGAACCGATTAATGTTTGTTTTGCCTGAAGATATTCAAGGTAAGTTATCTCTCCGGCATCATAACTTTTTAAGGCAGTCCTAAAAATTTCGTCCGATTGAGGAAGAATCTCTTTTTTATAGAGATTAACCTGCTTTAAATTATTTTCGAAATCCGTAACGGCATTTTTTAATTTCAATGCAGTTGAATTTTTTATTTGCTGTAATTCAAATTGTGAAATTGAAAGGTTTGAACTTGCTTCCTGAACTCTGCCTTTTTGTTCAAACAAGAACCACAGTGGTACTGAAATTCCTACAGATGCACCATTGTATGAATTGATATTATCTCTTGATTGCATCAGATATGCTAAATTGAATTTTGGCAGGTAAGAAGATGTTGCCATGCTTTTTTCAATTAATGCTATCTCAGTATTAAGCTCTGCAATCTTGATTAATGGGTTTGCCTCATAATCCGAAATATTCTCAATATTCTTTTCGTAATTGACAAAAGTTAGCGAATCTACTAAATTGAATGAAGAATCATATTCTTGTTTCCCATAACCAAGAATAAAACTGAATTCAGCCAAAGCAGTTTTAAGTTCATTCTTAGAAATTTCCAAACTATTACGTGCTTCCGAATTATGAACTTTTGCTGTGAGTACCTCAAGATTTGTTCCTTCACCAACATTGAATCTAATTCTTGCTTTCTTAAAAAAATCATCAGATATAGTTAAATTTTCTTCTGCTGACTTTACTTGATATTGTCTAAGTAGCACTTTGAAATAAGCTGTCTTTATCTGCTTAATTAGATTCTTCTCTATAAAATTGAGTTGGATAATGGTTATCTCTTCAGCTTTACTAAATTTGTTTCCTTTCAAAAAATAGATTGATGGAAATTCAAACGCTTGAGAAATTGAAAAAGTTTTTTCGCTAAAGCTACCTAAACTTTTTCCAGTGGGAATCCATTGATTATCATAACTAATCTCTGGTTGTGGTAAAGAAATACCACTTAAAAATCTTCCTTTTGCAGCAGAAATGCTTTCACTTGCGGATTTTACCGTAGGATTGTTTTTTAATCCTATATTTATAGCTTCGTTTAAAGTTAAGTTTTTTATTATTTTTTCCTGTCCATACATAGTTCCGATGATTAGAAATACTATAAACAAGACAAGTATATACCTCATACTTACTCCAATTTAAATTGTTAAAAATTTTATTTGAAAAAAGAATTGGAGTAAAGAACTAAATTAGTAGGGAATTTAAAAAGTGTATAAATATTTTGTTTTTGAGCCTATGTGGGAAATCATTTAATTTTGATTCTTTTAAAAAAGAATCAATTAGTATGGTTGGTTGAACATTTAAAATTGTTTTAGGTATTGAGATTTTCAATATATTGTGTAAAGAATTGCTGTAAGCGATTAATCTGCTATTATCTAAGTTTTGTAAAATTGTACAAACATCATGGTTTTTATGATTATCTTCACAATCTTTAAGCAAACCTGTCTCAGAGTGTAGAAACAGGAATTCCAAAATTAAAAGCAATACAAAAACTATTTTTTTCATAAA
>CAYUZZ010000030.1:0-12595 GCA_964449505.1 uncultured Hyphomicrobiales bacterium
AACAGGAAAAGGCATAATTATTTCTTTGATCGATACTGGCATTGATTTTTACCATCCTGCATTAAAAAATGGACTCTGGATTAATTCTAAAGAGGATTTGAATAAGAATAACACATTCGAAGCATGGAGCTATCTGGAGTTACGTGAGGGAATTAGTGGCGACCTGAATGGAAAAGATGATGATGGGAATGGTTATGCCGATGATGTGATAGGTTTCGACTTTGTTGACCAAATTCAGGTTGCATTTGGCGACTATTCCAATCCCGATGCAATTCCCGAAGACGAGGGCGAGCACGGAACAAATGTTGCTGGTATAATGATAGCCAATGGTATTGGTTCGGAGATTATTGGAGCTGCATACGATGCCAAGTTGATGATTGCCAAGGCGTTTGACATTACCGGAAATGCCGAAGCAGATGATATTGCAAAAGCCATTGTATATTCGGTGCTGAATGGTGCAAATGTAATTAATATGAGCTTTGGTGATGATTATCCTTCGCAAATTGTGCACGATGCAATTAAATTCGCTTATTATTCCGGATGTGTTATTGTTGCATCCTCTGGCAATAACGGGTGGAATTTGCCACACTATCCTTCGGATTATCCTGAAGTAATATCCGTGGGTGGCTCTACTGAAGAGAATCAAAAATGGGGCTTTGCCAATTATGGACCTTTTCTTGATGTTATCGCTCCTGCCAGAAATGTGCTGACTACCAATGTTGGTGGAACTTATAAAACTATAAATGGTACTTCGATAGCATCTCCTCAGGTGTCTGCTGTTGCGGCACTACTTTTGGAACAAAATCCAAAGCTTAATAATGATGATGTAAAGTCTATTCTTCAAATAACTGCATTTGCAGTGAATGATTATGACAGTACTTACCAAAGTGGCTCTGGGATTATTGATGCCAGCAAGGCAGTAGAAAATATCATTTATGCTAAACAAAAATTGGATAATCCCGATTTCGACTTTATTGCTGGAGATAATTCATTCCCAATTACGATTAAAGGCACTATTACCCACCCATTATTTGATAGGGCTGAGATAAATGTTGCCAATAATCCAAGTGCCATATCATGGAAAAATATTGCTAACCTAAGCGAGCAGATTGTAGATGGTGAAATTGGGCTTTTAGACAAGGGGTTACTTGTAGCTGGTAAAAATTTAATTTCAATCAGGACTTATCTGAAAAATAATTCATTTATAGATGAGGTTATACCAATATATTATTTTAGTCAAGCGAATGAATTTAAGTTTGATTACATCAATAATATTGCCGCTTACAAAAACGAGAAAAGAGTACGGGTGATAGGTGCCAGAACTTCGCATTTGTCTGATTTTTATGTAATTTATACGGACAAAAGTAGTCCTGAAAATCGCAAAATATCAAAGGAATTTAACCGATTTACACAAAATCATCAAATCGTATTAGAAGATTTACTACCTGGTGCCACCTATGATGCCACCGCCTTTGCTATTTCGGGAAGTGATACAATTAAAACACAGTTTGAATTTACGCAGGATATTGGATATTTTACCACAGCCAACTTTGAAGTTAAACCTTATAACACCAATAGGTCTTATATTTATGGAGAAATAGGGAATTTCTATTCGAACAATATAAAAACCTTCGCAGTAAATGACTCGCAGAATTTATATATTGGAAAGACCTATACCAAGCAGTTGATTGATGGCACAATCAAAAATATCGATTCATTGGAGAAGGGATATATACCGATAGGTATGGGTGATTCTAATGGTGACGGAATTCCAGAATTGCTTACTTCTGCAGAGTTTAATACCATATTATATCAATCTAAGAGCTTGAACGGCAATCCTTTTGAAACAGAATTGTTCCAAAATGCAGCAGGAACATCACTGTGGGGAGAGCAATTTTTTGACATTGACCGTGACGGTAAACAAGAAATAATCGGATATTCTTACGAAGTGGAGGACCGTTCCTACAAGGTTATTAAAAATATCAACAATCAATATGAACTTGCTGCAATTGCAATGTTGCCCGATGGATTTAGAAACATTAGTATAGAGCGTGGCTCTGCTCTGGAAGATTTGGATGGCGATGGGAATTATGAGTTATGCTTTGTAAATACTCGAGGAAATTTGTTTATCTTTGAATTTAAAGACAATAAATTATCATTAGAATTTCTTGATTCATTTAACACCGGTTACAGCAATCAATATGTAACAAAAGCAGATGTTGATGGTGACGGGATTTATGAGGTTTTGCACGGAAGTTACGGAACCAATTTTGCAACTGGTTCCAATGGATATACAGAACCATTATGGTATTTTAGATTAATCAAATCTAAGGGGCCAAATCAGTACGAAACTGCATGGAGCGATTTCGTGTTTCCTGTGCGGGACGGTGCCACACGTCAGGGGTTTTTCTACCGAAACGGAGTGGCAGCTGGTAATTTAGATAACGAAGTTGGTGATGAAGTGATTTTATTGCCATTTCCAAACCTATATGTGTTGAAATGGAACAAGCAGACAAAGGGTTTTGAGAATTTCTGGTACTATCCATCTTCACTGAGTAATTCTGCAGTTATCGCAGATTTAGATGGCAATGGAATAAACGAAATAGGTTTTACGACATTTAATGCCATGCGATTTTTTGAGTATAAGGTGCCTGGTAATTATCCTGCACCTCCCGGAAATTTAGATGGCTGGGCAGAAAGTACAACAAGTGCATATTTGGAATGGGGCGATGTTTATGATGCAGACAAGTACGAAGTGTATCAGCTCGACTCACAAAATGGCGAAATTGTTGCCTTGAAGATTGCCGAAATACAATCAAATTCTATTTTGCTAAATAATCTTAAAGAAAATACGGTCTATGAGTTTGTTTTGAAAACTATAAGTAGTAAATATCAAGAAAATGCGAGTGATTTTTCGAATATTATCACTGTTTTTACCAAAGAAAGAATCAAACCCCTAAATATAGAAATGCTTACACACAAGAATTTCAAATTACATTTTTCGGGCAAAATATCTACTAATAGCATCAATCCTGGTATTTTTGAAATTAGCATTGGCAATACAGCTGTCATTCCATCAAGCGTGAATGTTATTTCTGACTCTGTTGCTTTGATTAATCTAAGTGAAGGATTGATTAAAGGAAATTATGTTTTTAGTATTGGCTCGTTCAGGGACTACTACCGAAACTTTACAATTGCGGGAAATATTGATTTATATGTGGGCGACGAACCACAAAAAAAGGAATTATATCTAACTAAATTAGAACTATTATCGGAGACACTTCTTAAATTACATTTTTCGGAGGATTTGGAGATTGATGGAGCTATCAACCGCGACAATTACAAATTAGCACCTTTGGGTGAAGCTTTGTTTGCAGAGATAGACCATCTATTGCCAAATGCCGTTCTAATCAATATAAGCCAGTTGTTCAGAAATTCCCCTGCAAGAGGTCGTAATTATACCATTACTGTCCAAAATATTAGTTCGGTTGCAGGGAACAGGATTACTGATGGACCAGGGAATACACTCGGTTTTGTAATAAATGCTAACTATTTGACAGATGCATTTGTTTATCCAAATCCAATAAGATATTCGGAAGATAATGAAATATATTTCGCAAATCTAACGCAAAGTGCTACTGTTACTATTATGACAAGCGACGGAGCGGAAATATTGAAATTATACGAAAAAGATGGGAATGGAGGTGTAGAATGGGATGGCAGAGACAGTAATGGCAATTTACTTCCAACTGGAATATATTTGTTTAAAGTAGAAGGCAAGGATAATCAGGGTTTGGAAGTATTTTCGGAAACTAAGAAATTCGTCATACTTCCATAAAATCTTTTGCTTATATAAGCCCCATATAACACTCTGTTGGAATTTTGAGGAATCGAAAAACAGAAAAGGATGTCTGTTCTACGGGGTAATTAATTTTATTTAACCCGAATTACTGATTAAAGAATTATCGCTAAATAATGGAAATTATTAAGCAAAAAAGCCTCAGTTATAAGCTGAGGCTTTTAAAAAAAAATTATGACACTAAAACTCTTCTATTTAAGAATAAAAGAGATTTTTATGTACCAGCATTGTAATCTGAAGAATACTTAATTTGTTCTTCTGTTAAAGTATCCATTTTTAATCCCATCATAGCAAGTTTAGTCCTGGCAACAAATTCGTCCTGACTTTGAGGTATATCCATTACTTCAACGGGGAATTTTTCGCCTTTAGTATGTTTTTCTGCCAAAGCAAGATGAGACATAAACTGGTTGGCAAACGACATATCCATAACTTCAGATGGATGTCCTTCGGCAGCAGCCAAATTGATTAAACGTCCTTGTGCCAGAAGATAAATTCTATTCCCATTTTTCAGGGTATATTCCTCGCAATTAGGACGGATAGTACGTTTACCCACAGCAAGTTCTTCCAATTCGGGGATGTTAATTTCCTTATCATAGTGGCCTGTATTACATACAATAGCCCCATCTTTCATTTTTTCGAAATGTTCCTTTCTAATAACATCCTTCATACCTGTCGCTGTACAGAAAATATCGCCAACAGCGGAAGCTTGCTCCATAGTCATTACTTCATGACCTTCCAATAGTCCTTTAAGAGCTGCAGTAGCTTTTACTTCGGTAACGATAGTATTGCAACCAAGTCCTTTGGCACGCTTAGAAACACCAGAACCGCAATGCCCGTGGCCTGCCACCACAAAATTCTTTCCGGCAAGCAAAACAGAAGTAGCACGAATAATGCCATCAATTGTAGATTGTCCAGTACCATATACATTGTCGAAATCCCATTTAGTTTCTGCATCGTTAACGGCAAAAACAGGGTAATACAATTCGCCAGCTTCTTGACGTGCTCTTAGTCTATGGACGCCAGTAGTAGTTTCTTCGGTTCCACCAATAACTTTTGTTTTGGCGTATTCGGGATATTTTTCATGGACAGTATCTATTAAATCGCAACCATCATCTAAAGTAAGATGAGGCTGTGGGTCAATAGTACGGTCGATGCACCAATAGAAATCTTCATGATTTCCGTACCAAGCATAAATAGCAATGCCTTCTTCGGCAAGTGCAGCAGCAACAGCATCGTGAGTGGACAAAGGATTGCATCCGGACCAATAAACTTCGGCACCCGCATCGCAGAATGTTTTAATAAGAACGGCAGTTTCTTTGGTAACATGCAGACAACCTGCAATTTTAAGTCCGGCGAATGGTTTGGTTTTGCTATATTTTTCTCTCAGACCCATCAATACGGGCATTCTACTTTCCGCCCAATCAATCAAAAGTCTTCCTTCTTCGGCTAAACCGATATCTTTTACGCAATATTTTCCGACTACTTCAGAAAAATTGCCTTTAGCGTTTTTTTGTGGAATATTACTCACTTTTATCCTTTCTTTTATAAATAATTAGTTTCAATTAAATGCTTTTTTGAACAATTCAACCAAATCAAGTTTTTCCCAACTGAATTCATTCCTGCCAAAATGACCGTAAGCAGCGGTTTGTCTGAATATAGGTCTTCGGAGGTCGAGTCTTTTTATAATTCCATTTGGCGACAAATCAATATTTTCTATGATAAATTTATCAAGCAATCGGTCGTTGATCTTACCAGTACCATGCGTATTCACAAGCACAGATACAGGTTGCACAACACCAATAGCATAGGATAGCTGAATAGTACATTCATCAGCAAGTTCGGCTGCAACAATATTTTTTGCAAGATGACGGGCAGCATAGGCAGCCGAGCGGTCCACCTTGGTTGGGTCTTTTCCGGAAAATGCACCACCGCCATGGGGAGCGCGTCCACCATAAGTATCTACAATTATTTTTCTACCTGTAAGCCCTGTATCGCCATGAGGTCCACCAATCACAAAACTCCCAGTTGGGTTGATATAGAACTTAGTGTTATCATCAAGCAAATCAGCTGGCAATACTGTGCGAATCACATTTGCAATAACATCTTCGCGGATAGTATCCTGGCTAATATCGGGGTCGTGTTGAGTAGAAATTACTACTGTATCAATTCTTAATATCTCGTGATTTTCGCTATATTCTATGCTCACTTGTGATTTTGCATCGGGGCGAAGATAAGTCATAATTTTCCCATCTTTACGGATTTGAGCAAGTTTAAATACAAGTTTGTGAGCGAACATAATAGGTGCGGGCATCAATTCTGGTGTTTCGCGGTTAGCATATCCGAACATCATACCTTGATCGCCAGCGCCACCCTTATCCACGCCCATTGCAATATCTGTTGATTGCTGATTGATTACATTAACAACCGAACAAGAATCTGCATCAAACCTTAGTCCATTTTTATCATACCCAATTTCTCGGATAACATTGCGAACTAATTTTTGTAAATCAACATAAGTGTTGGTTGTAATTTCACCGCCTATCATAATCATTCCTGTGGTTGCAAAACATTCGCAAGCAACTCGGCTATATGGGTCATCTTTTAGCATTGCGTCGAGAACTGCGTCAGAAACCTGGTCGCAGATTTTATCGGGATGTCCTTCAGAAACAGATTCTGAAGTAAACAAATATGTGTTTTTATACATAGATTATTAATCCTAAATTAAGTTTAACTTTCTGAAATTTGACTGGAATCTCCAACATTCAACTTGTGGAAATGACCTTTTACATCGGATTCGTTACCGATGATAGACTCTTCTAACAGGGAGTGTGTTACTTTGGCTCCAAAGCTGATAATTGAATTTCTAATTATGCTTTCCTTAACGATAGCACCATCGGCAATTGAAGTATATGGTCCTATAACTGAGCTTTCAACGATAGCATTGTCAGAGATAAAAACTGGTGGAATAACAATTGTATCCTTCAGATTGGCATAATGTGGCTTTTGGTCGAGTAAAAATCTATTGGTCGAAAGTAAGGTTTCTGGTTTACCGCAGTCGTACCAACCTTCCACAGGGAATGTTGTGAAATCAGCACCATTCTCTATCATCAATTGCAAGGCATCTGTTAATTGGTATTCGCCCCTGGTGCGAATACCGTTACCCATCAATTTGTTTAAGGAATCGATTAACAACTTTGTTTCTCTTATATAATAGATTCCGACTATGGCAAGGTTCGATACGAAATCGTCTGGCTTTTCTACAAGTTTTGTAATGGTTCCATCTTTATCTTTTACAACTACTCCAAATCTTCTGGGGTCTTCTACTGCCTTAACACCTATGGTATTGGTAGATGCGCTGTATGCCAACTCTAATTCGACATCAAAGATTGTATCACCAAGTATTATCATCAATTCGTCATCGCCGTATGTTTCTCTGCCAGTCCATATAGCGTGCCCCAAACCAAGTGTTTCTTTTTGAATTACAAAATCGAACTGCATTGATGAATATCTGTTGAGTACATATTCTTCGACTAATTTGCCCATATATCCTGTAATTATAGTTGCTTTGGTAACATTTTGTTCGAGGAGTGAATCCAAAATATGGGCTAAAATTGGCTTACCTGCGACATTTAGAAGTACTTTTGGCAATGAATAAGTATGAGGACGAAGCCTTGTACCAACCCCTGCAACCGGAATAACTGCTCTCATTATAAAGTTGATATAAAATAAAAAATAAAGATTAAGACGTTTAATTTATCGACTTAATTTATAACTATTTAAAAATGTTTGTTAATATCAGGAATGTTTTAGAATTTTCCGAATTTGAATGTCAGGTTCCCTGATACTCCACCAATATCAGAATTTTTGGTTAAGGGAAGTTCTACTCCTGAAACAAATCTATAGGATGCACTTGCCTCTAATCGGAAAAAGCTGGTAACATTAAGCTCAGCTCCCAGATATGGCTCCATTACAAAGAAAGCCGAAGAATTATAAACTGTCCAATCGCTTTCGCCAAAATTATGATTGTGGTTGCTATAGCTGTAATTACTGGTATATGCTACCCATCCGCCACCAATTAATAGGCCTCCTGTGATGTGGAGCAAGCTATTGGGCTCTGCCGAAATACCCAGATGCAATCCTCCATAACCTACTCTTAGATAGGCTGTGGAATCAAGGTTATATGGGTCGCTTACTTTCAGCTTATCAATAGATTGTTTAGTAACCAAACCATAACCACCAAGTCCAATGGAAAAGAAATGATTAATTATCAAACCGCCCCTGCCACCAACCAACAGTGCTGCTTTGCTGTCCAGTCCGGTGAATTTGGTTTCTACTGCCCCATATCCACCAAAGGTGACATTTCCATTCCCAAAAAGTGTCTCTGCTTGCTCCTGTCCATACATTAATCCTGTGATGAAAAAGAATAATAATACCATACTTAATTGTTTCATTTTTAAACCTCAAAATTAGTAAGAAATGGGTATGTTCGTTGCAATTTATTATTTTGCATGTAACATAAAATAATATATTTAGTACGAAAAAAAAATACAAAAGTTACCAAAAATGAAATAATAAATTACTTTTGCAGTTAATTGAGTATTTAAGTTGAGTTATGTCGGAAATTAAACAAAAAAAGTATCAAAATGTAAAGGTCCTGTTGCGGATATTTGCTTTTATAAAGCCATTCAAGTTATTATTATTCTTGCAAATTTTTCTTAATACCATATTCTCCTTTTTTAGCACTATATCAGTTACTCTGATTCTACCAATACTTGAATTAATTTTTCATACTGAAGAAACAAAAGTTGTTAGCAAGGGTGGCAGTGTAATCAATAATCTATCTGATAATTTTTTTGATTATTTGGTTAATATGGTGCAGTCTGATAGTGGTACATTGGCAACACTCAAAAATATAAGCATTCTGATAATAATTGTTTTTGCCTTAAAAAATTTATTTAAATACTTGGGTGCAGTTACTTCCACCAGATTGGAAGAAGGTGTAATAAAATCAATTCGTGACAGAATATTTTCGAGGTTAATGAATTTGAGTGTTGATTATTTTACAGCAAGCAGACACGGTAATCTGATTTCGATTATCACGAACGATGTAACAACAATGAATGCCACTACCCTAAATAGTTTTACTACTTTTATCCGTGAAATAATTCAAATATTTCTTTTTATGGGATTGCTTATTTCCATATCGCCCATTTTGACTGTTGCTGCTTTTTCAACAAGTATTATCAGTTTGCTTCTAATCAGATTTGCTGTACAAATTCTTAGAAAATATGCCGAGAGAATGCAGAATGCTATGGCTGATTATACTTCTACAATGAGCGAATCTATTACAGGAATAAGGGTTGTGAAGGCTTATAATTTTGAAAGTATTGCTGGCGATAAATTCCAAAATGACACCAACAAGTATGTAAGATCTGCAGTTAAGCATAAGAAGATAATAGAATTAATTCCGTCGGTTAACGAGATTTTCGCAATAATTGCACTGTGTGTGGTATTATTTATGGGTGGCAGTCAGGTACTCAATAATGAGATGCAACCTGAAAAATTGATGTTGTTTTTGTTCTCATTATTTTCTATAATGTCACCAATTTCAACTATATTCAATTCTATGTCAAGATTCCAACATGGAATTGTGGCAGGGGAACGAATATTTAAGATTTTGGATGCAGAACCCAGTGTGAAAAGTGGCACTCATAAAATACCTAAGTTTGAAGAATCTATTTTGATTAATGATGTAAGTTTTGCCTATAATAAGGATTATGTATTAAATAATGTAAGTATCGAGATAAAGAAATCCCAGAAAGTAGCTTTTGTTGGTTCTTCTGGTAGTGGCAAATCTACCATGCTCGACTTGGTTATTAGATTTTATGATCCTGCAAAAGGTGCAATACTAATTGATGGTAAAAATATTGAAGATTTCGAATTAAGCTCTTTTCGTTCGCTATTTGGAATTGTTGGACAGGAAAATATGCTGTTTAATGATACAATTGGGAATAATATAAGGTACGGCTTTCAGAACGTTAGCGACGCTGATTTGGAGGAGGCATCAAAGAGAGCCAATGCATATAATTTTATAATGAAGCTACCCGATAAATTTAATACTAAAATAGGCGATAGAGGAACTACCCTATCTGGCGGCGAGCGACAGAGAATAGCAATTGCAAGAGCATTGGTTCGCAATCCTGATATATTAATATTTGACGAGGCAACCTCGGCACTCGACGCAGAATCCGAAAAAATTGTTCAAGATGCAATTAATAATTCCCTAAAAAATAAAACTGCAATCATTGTTGCACATAGATTGGCAACCATAATTGATTGTGATGAAATCATAGTTTTTGATAAAGGGTGTGTGGCAGAAAGAGGTACTCACAGCCAATTATTAGCAAATGAAGGTATTTATTCTAAATTATACAAGTTGCAATTTGACCAAAAGAAGTAAAGAAAAATAAAAAAATTTTCGAATATTTGACATAGTAATTGTCAGGAATTAAAGTAAGGTATTACTAACTAATAAAATAAGTTTGATTTTTTGTCCGATTTTCTGTAATTTTACAAAAAATTGGATGAACGTTTATGGAAAAAAATAAAATTATCAGCGAATGGGCTTCGATTTATTTGAAGGATTTGTTGAAATTTGCACACTATAAAACATCGGATATGGAAGTAGCCGAGAATTTGGTGCAAGATACATTCGAAGCCGTTGTACAAGGATTCGATAGTTTCAGCAATTTGAGTAATGCTAAAACATGGATTTATGGTATTCTTAACAACAAGATAAAAGATTATTATAAAATAAAGAAAACTACTTCCAAGAATGTTGAATTTGTAGGAGAATTTGTAGATTCGAGTAACAATGAATATTTTGATGAACAAGGAAGTTGGGAAATAAATAAAAAACCAAAGGATTGGTTACTTGAAGAAAATCACAACCTATTAGATGATGTTGATTTTGGGGAAGTATTTAGACAATGTATTGAGAATCTACCTGATTTGTGGCGGGATTGTATAAAAATGAGATATGTTTCAGACCTTAAGGGCAAGGATATTTGCGATGTTTTGTCAATCAATCAGACAAATTTCTGGCAGGTAGTTCATAGGGCTAAGTTACAATTAAGAAATTGTTTAGAAATTAATTGGTTCGAAAAATAATGGAATCGAATATAATGAATAAATTAATGCTTTCTTGCTTAAAAGCAAGTGAGCTAATTGAGAAAAGAAATTATTCACCTCTAACGATAGCGGATAAAATTCAGTTAAGTGTTCATTTATCTATGTGCACAGCTTGTAAAACTTACGAAAAACAAAGCATTTTGATTGATAAAGCAATTAAGATTATAGAAGCAAATGCTATCAACGGAAGTGAATTAGAAAAATCAGAAAATAAGATATTATCCGCAATTAAAGATAAAATTGATAAAGAGTAATTACAAATTTTATTGTAATCTTTATTATTTTGAATGCTTGAATGTTTAAACAATAGACATTATGATTTCTGTTTTACCGCTTTGCCTTATAATCTACTCAAATGAATCATAAAAGAATTATTAATAAATAAACTGGCAACTACTTTTTCGTTAAATTGATGCCAGCGAAATCACTATTACGCATAATACTTTTGGATTTTCATTCAAATGGGGAAGGTATATTGGCAAATTATTCCTTTCAAAAATAAATAAAAACAAATCTTCTATATTATATTACTCACGCACTATACAATGTTAATCAATACAATCGGTGTATTTGCTAATAAAATTCAATAAATATACAGGAATATTTAAAAAAAAGATTAGCACTGCTGTCAGGAAAAATAAAAATAACTACTAATATTATGTAAGTGATATTAAACAAATTTTTAGGGAGATTTTAAGATGAAGAAATTCAATAGTACAAGCCTGATTGCAAAATCAATCGTTTCTGGAATGGTATTTGGAACTTGCCTTGTTAGTGCAGGTACATTAGAAAGTTTTAGTTACACCAATTTGGGCTCTGGGTCAGAAGTAAGAACAGAATTAAGCAGTTCCGTTAAAGCTGGTGATTTGTTGGCACAAGCATCAAAAACCACCAAAGCTACCAAGAGCACAAAAGCAACCGAGAAAGCTCAAAAACCCGAAGGAAAGGGTAAAGAGGGCAAATGCGGTGAGGGCAAATGCGGCGAAGGCAAATGTGGCAACAAAGATAAGAAAGCTAATTCTCAAACAAAAAATGACGACACTACCAAGAGTACTAAGGCAAAAGAATCCAAAAGCCCAGAGGGCAAATGCGGCGAAGGCAAATGCGGAGCTGAATAAATTTAAAAAGGGCAGATAGGGAATTTATCTCTATCTGCCCATTTTATTAACAAATTATAAATTTTACAAATGGTTGGAATAGGTTTTAGAAAAGAATTTGCTGAAGAAATGCTTGCAACGACAGTACTTCATCCAGATTTTATTGAGGCTGCCCCCGAAAACTGGATTGATGTAGGTGGTTTCTGGGGAAGACTATTAGATGAAGCATTAGAGAAATATCCTTTATATTTACATGGTTTGTCATTGTCTGTGGGTTCGCCCGATAAAATTGACATGAAATTCCTCAGAAAAGTTAAAAAATTTATAAAGGACAATAAAGCAGTATTATATTCCGAACATTTAAGTTTTTCGAAGTGCGACAATGCCCACCTGTACGACCTTTTGCCAATTCCATTTACAAACGAAGCAGTTAAGCACGTATCTGGCA
>CAYUZZ010000031.1:0-12514 GCA_964449505.1 uncultured Hyphomicrobiales bacterium
GCTTTTAACCACAAAACTGTCATACGAAGCACTGTCCCCGCCATTTTTGCCAAACGGCTGTTATGGGCTGGTGTTCTCTCTGTAAACGGCTACATCTATTTTATGGAATTTGGCGATTGCCAACGGGTCAAAGTCTATTTGAATAATCGGTTTTTGGGGTGTAATGCCAGTATGGTTGGAAAAGGATGAGCCAATCACAATCAACAAATGCTCTTCATTCAAAAAATATGATGCAATGGGCGTTCCGCTTCTGCCCAATATGCAACATCCCAAGGTAAGACTATCCGAAATCAAACCTTTCCTTTGAAGGTAGTCATTACTTGGCAATTAAGCTTTTCTGCCAATTGGATAATAGCCTCCATGTTAAATCGAGCACCGTGCCCTGCGATAATCGCTGGCTTTTCGGATGATTTGAATTTTTCGATTGCCGAATTCGGTTGCTCTTCAGGTGGGGCAATATTGAGGGTAGTTATTCGACCATCAGGGGTTTGGGTTTTTTCCTCATGAGCGGGTAGTACTTGCACTTGATCAGGAAAAAGTAAGGTGCGATACATCACGCTTTAAAATGGAGTATTTAATGGCGAGTGTCGTCAATTCTGTATTCCTGCTTTGGTGTTCTACTCGTTGGTTGAATTCTGCAACAGTTTAAAATGCCCTCACCAAATCCAGTTCCTGAAAAATACCGGTTCCGACAACCTGAGTGGCCACTTGTCCGGTTAATGCCAAAATAGGTGTTATGTCCACTTTTGCATCCCATTATCCTGTAATCATTTTGTTACTTCCAGACCCTGCAATGGCAAAACAAGCTGCTGGTTTGCCTGTTAGTTTTCCCTAAATTGAAGCTGCAAAAGAAGCTGCTCCTTCATGGCGAATGGCAATGTATTTCAGTTTGTCTTTTCCTTCCAATCGTCTAAAGGCATCTGCAAGCCTTATATTGGAGTGGTCCAACCATTCCAAATAAACGGTTTACACCCCACTTGGCATCGTTATTGCCATCACATCAGTAACCTTATCCTCATGTGGGGCTACTTCTTCCAAACCTCTATAAATAGTATCACCTTCTATCTTGAGCTCAAAGGTTTCCAAGCCGTCATCATAATCAGGCGAATCACCCCCGGGTTGGCAAAAATCCCATCCGTGCCATGGGCATCTGAGTAAACCTTTCTCAATTAAGCCTTCGCCCAGTGGGAATGCCTGGTGCGGACATTTGTTGTCTGGCACTTTGTGCCAATAAGTTTCTTATTCATCATTTTCTTGTTTTAAAAGCTGTTCAATTTGTAATTGCGGCAGATTGATGATGTTCAAACTGCAATCAACATCGCCATAAGCTACTGCTAACTCTGTGCATGCGATTAAAACATAATCCGCAGCTATATTTTTAATCGATTGAAACACTTGCTCAGCCATCACTTTGTCTTTAGTGTTGTAATATTTTTTTCGCAACGCATCTACAGCAGTTTGTAATTCATGGCTTAATGGCATTTGCTCCAAACCTTGTGGTAAAAGTGAAGGAATATAGGAATGATTCATGGTGAATTGGGTTCCCAGAATGATGACACCTCCCTTATGAGAAATGTTTTTAAGAATTTCCTTTATCGAAATAAAATAATTTGGTACAAAAGAAAAGTAGTTTAACGCTTCGTGCAGTGTGATGTTTGCAAGGATGTAGGCTTGGTTTCTTTTTTCAAGTTGCCTAAAGTAAGGCTCTATCAGCTTTGCCGCCTCTTTCATTTTGTAAGGTAACAGCGCATTGATGGGTTCAAAATCAGCTTGAACAATATAACAAGCTTCGGCACTGTTTCCACTGTATCGTTTTAAGGTTTGAAGATACCAATCACCGGCATTTTTACCTGTAAGTAATATGCCCGGTTTATTCATAGGGTTGGAATAAAACAAAGACATATTCTTTGTTTTCATCAAAATATTTTTGAACGATTTTCATTTTAGATTGCTTGGCTATTTCTTCAATATCACTATGGCAAAACTTCTTAGAAATTTCGGTATGTATGGCTTCAAAGGCATTGAAATGAACAGAAAACCCATCCCTTAACTGAACTGTTGTTTCTTCAAGGCAAACGATTTGGCTGGAAGTATCGCCTGTAAGTGGGTTGTAGAAAGGGAAGTGGTCAAACTTTGAAATATCGAAGTTAGCTCCTAATTCGCGGTTCATACGCTCAAGTAAATTGAGATTGAATTGTTTGGTAATACCATATTTATCATCATAAGCGGCTATGATTTTTCGAGGGTTTTTTATTAGGTCAAAGGCTACTAAAAAAAAATCATTGGGTTTGAGATTGTATTTAACAAAACCAAAAAACTCTTTTGCCAGTGGAGTAGGGTAATTACCAATGTTAGCTCCTAAAAACAACACCAATCTACCAACTTTGGTGGGCTCTAGTTTCTTGTATGTTTCAAAGTAATTTCCGGCAATACTTTTGTACTTTATGTTTTTAGTTTCATCTGTTATTTCTTTTTTATTGATTTCTAACACATTGACAGAAATATCTAATGCAACATATTCTATTGCCTTGAACTGTTTTACAAAAGGTACAATTAAAAACTTTGTTTTGGTTCCATCTCCTGCACCCAATTCTACTATCTGTAAGGTTTGGTGCGTTTCAAGAATATCTTTAGCCAACTGCTCAGTTTTGTTTTCGATGATGTTCATTTCGCACTTTGGCAAATAATACTCTTCCAGTTGCATGATTTGCCGAAAAAGTGCATCACCTTTTTCATCATAAAAATAGCGTGATGAGAGTTGTTTCGGGGTTTTATTCAACCCCTCTTTAACATGTTCAAAAAATTCATTCATATCTTATACTAATTTTATTAGCCGAATTCCCGAAAGTATCCACCGGCTTGATGCATGGAAAAAATTACGGTAAGTGGTGCGTTCATGACCCTTTGGCGTGGCTACAGAAGCGCCTCGCAAAACCATCTGATTGACCATAAACTTTCCGTTGTATTCGCCCAAGGCACCCGGTAAGGGCTTGAAATTTGGATAAGGTAAATAAGCAGAATTTGTCCACTCCCAGAGTTGTCCCCAGTTGAATTGTCCGGAAGCAACTTCCCACTCAAACTCGGTGGGTAGTCGCATACCTTTCCAGTTGGCAAAAGCGTGTGCCTCGTACAATGAAATGTGAGATACAGGCAGGTTTGGATTTATTTTTTCTAATCCATCAAAATGATAATGAAACCATTGCCCATCTTTTCTTTGCCAATAGAGGGGATGTTCTATTTGATTATTTTGGACAAAATGCCAACCTTCATCATGCCATAAATTGAAATCGGAATAAGCACCATCTTCAATAAATTCAAGAAATTCGCCATTAGTTATTAGTTTGTTGGAAATAGCAAAGTCTTGCAAATATACTTTATGTTGCGGCAATTCATTGTCAAAACAAAAGTCTTCTTTTCGGTGCCCTATTTCATAAATACCTTCGGAGATGGCAATCCACTCTTGTTTTTGGTTTTCTTCTGATAAGGGAAATTGCTTACCGATACTTGGAAAGGTAGGTTGTGTGCCTAAAATGTATTTGATATCATAAGCCAATAACTCCTGATGTTGTTGTTCGTGGTGGATACCAATTTCGAGCAACTTCAACACTTCGTCAGTCGGTTTGTTTTCCAATAAACGCAGCATAGCATTTGTAACATATTGTCGGTACGATATGATTTTTTCAACCGTAGGGCGGGTCATAAAACCTCTGTTTTGCCTCAAGCTGCGTTCGCCCATATTGTTGTAATAACTATTAAAAAGAAAGGCGAAATCTGGATTAAATACCTGATAGTCTTTCAGGAAATTAACCAGAATAAATTGCTCAAAAAACCAGGTGGTATGTGCCAAATGCCACTTAGGTGGTGAAGCATTGACCATAGGCTGCACCACATAATCTTCCGTTTCCAGTGGACTGCAAATTACCTCTGAAGTTTGTCGGGTAATTATAAATTGTTCTTTTAGTTTTATCATGATTCTATTTTTACACCTTTCCAAAAAGCAAAGTACCCGGTAATTATTTTTGCGGCATCCTTTGGCTTCGGGTAATACCAAGCCGCATCTTTATAGATTTCTCCATTGACTACGATATTTTTATAATTGGCTAATCCTTTCCACGGACAAGTGGATTGAGTATCACTATTTTCAAAATACTCCGATTTAATGCTTTCCAGAGGGAAATAATGATTTCCTTCTAAGACAATGGTTTTATCGCTTTCTGCGATGACGGTTTTGTTCCAAATAGCTTTCATTGTTGATTATTTATTTTAAATGTTAAATAGGATTATTGAAATTAATAACTCACTGCTTTTGCAATGATTCGAGCATAGTAGGAATCAGTTCGGATACCGTTGGGTGGGGTTGAACAGAATCCCTGATTATTTCATAGCTGGCATCAGCATACATTATATTTATAATACCACTGATAATTTCATCACCACCTACACCCAGTACCGATGCACCCAATATTTTATTGGAATTTGCATCAATAACTACCTGCATAAAACCATTGGTTTCTCCTTTTTCTTTGGCACGCGAAATTTTACTAAATGGACGATGACCCACAAGAACATCTAAGCCTTTTTCTTTGGCTTCTTTCAATGTAATTCCAACTCTGCCCAGTGGTGGATCTACAAAAAGGCCGTAGGTTAAAATTCTATCGGTCACTTTTCTTTCTTTACCATCAAATTTGTTTTCTGCTAAAATTTCATAATCGTTGTAGGCTGTATGCGTAAAGGCTCCTTTTCCGTTGCAGTCACCCAATGCATATATGCCTTTCACATTGGTTTCCAAGAATTCGTTTACTTCTATATATCCTTTCACATTGGTTGAAACGCCTGTTTTATCAAGACCCAGACTGGCGGTATTAGGTCTTCTGCCGACTGCTAAAAGCAGGTGACTTCCTTTTATTTCAATTTTACCCTCTTTAGAGCAGTTTATTTGTGCAGAAATGCTGCCATTTTCATTTTTTTTGGCTGAAAGGCATTCTGCGCCCAAGCGAAAGTTTATGCCATCGGCTTCCATAAATTGCTGTATGGCTTGGCTGGTTTCCTCATCTTCCCGGTCAATAATGGTCTTGCCTTTTTCAATGATGGTAACCTTAGAACCGAAGCGGTCAAATATTTGGCCAAATTCGAGTCCGATGTAACTTCCCCCAACGATGATTAGGTGTTCGGGCAGCTCTTCCAGTTCCAAGATACTTTGATTGGTTAAATAAGGTACTTCTTCATATTCGGAAGGTACAAAAGTGTGTGAACCTACATTAATATAGATTTCATCTGCGGTTATTTGGTTATCATTTACTTTTACTACTTTATAGTCAATAAAGCTTGCTTCGCCTTTAAAGAAAGTAATGTTCTCGTTTTTCTCGATACCTTGAGTGATACCATCTACAGATTTTTTTATTAAAGCATCTTTACGTGATTTAATTTTTTTAAGATTGGCTTTAGACCCTTCCGGGATTTCAATGCCCAGTTCCTCACCGTGTTGAGCATCCCACATTCTTCGTGCACTGGCTACGTAGGTTTTGGTGGGCGTGCAACCCACATTCAAACAAGTGCCGCCCAAATGTTCCTTTTCAATAAAAGCAACTTTTTGACCCTGAGAGGCTAATTTAAAAACCAGAGGTGTTCCTGCTTGTCCGGAGCCAATAACGATGGCATCAAATTTTCTAATTTTCATAATGTTTAAATTTGCTTTGTATTAATTTTTACCCCTGAAAGGAGTGTTTTATTCACAGGGCATTTGGCAGCTATCTCTATCAACTTGGCTTTTTGTTCGTCTGTCAAATTTCCTATTATTTCGATTTTCTTGTCTATAACATCAATTTTGCTTTGGCTATTTTCTACGCTATTACAATCCTCAATATGTTTTTTTGTGTGAGATAGATGGGTTTTTACTTCTTGTAAATCCCAGCCTTTGCGTTCGGCATACATTTTTAGGGTCATATTGGTACAAGCACCCAATGCGGCATTGAGTAATTCGTAAGGAGCCATTCCCAAATCATTTCCTCCTATGCTTTTAGGTTCATCAGCAATGATGGTATGCTTTCCGTCCGAAATTTGAGTGGTAAATCCATCTTCCAATTCCAAATGAGCAACTACATCAGCATCTGTGGGTTGCATTGGTTCTTTTTGCTCCAATTCAATATAACGTTCTATCCAAGTAGCAATACTTTTTGCCGCATAGGAGCTATCAGCTCTTTTGCTCAATAAATGATCTGCTCCGTATAAACTCAAAAAGCTTTTAGGGTGATGTGCCCATTGATAAATTTTGGCAGCATTTTCTATACCAACTATGATGTCTTGCGGGCTGTGTAAAATTAGTAAGGGTTTGCGAAGTTTAGGCACAATTTCACTCAAATCATAAGTGTGTAAATCATTAATAAAAGATTTACCAATGCGAAATGGTCGTCCGGCAATTTCAATATCACCATAACCCTTTTCTTCTATCTGTGGTAAAGCGTCTTTAACTAAGTGTTTTATGTGAGCCACATCTGCAGGTGCAGCAATGGTGGCTATCGCTTTGATATTTTCTAAAAGTGATGCACCCACCAAAACAGCGGCACCTCCTAACGAATGACCTATTAAAATACCCGGTGCTTTATAATTATCTGTTAGAAAGTTATTTACACAGATTAAGTCGTCAATATTGTGTGAGAAATTGGTTTCGGCAAATTCACCTTCACTGTCACCCAATCCGGTAAAATCGAATCGCAACACACCAAAACCATAGTTTGTGAGTTCTCTGCTTATGGTCTTGACTATCGGCAACTGACTACTACAAGTAAAACAATGAGCAAAAATACAGTAATGCTTTACGGTATTGTTGATGGGTAAATCAAGTACAGCGTGTATTTGTTCGCCTTTCTTGTTGGCAATTTTTAGTTTTACTGATTTCATTTTTAAGGTTTTGAATACTGTATATAGGAAATGGCTAAAAAACCAGCACCTGTTGATGCCGGAGGTAAAATACCCGCTTTAAAACTTGAGCCAATCATAACAAGTTTAATTGTGACGAGTACTATTAATAGTTTGTTTTGTAAATTCATAATTTATTTAATTAGTGTGTAAAGCATAAATAATCCAATGACAACAAATATAATGGAAATACTCACTTTCATAATATCTTCGGGCAATGTTTTTTGAAGTTTAGGACCTATTTGACCACCTATTATTACGCCAGGTATGGTGAATAATACAATGTTTATTACTTGATTGAGTACTTTGCCACCATCTTTTGTAAATTCGTAAAAATGACCAACGGATGCTACCAATACCGTTATTACGACTACAAATATAGATGTTGCTACGACCACAGGTGTGGGCACTTTACATCTTGCTACCAAATGATACTCTTGAAGCTCTGCCAAACCAACTGATATCATTCCCACAAATGCTCCTCCTATAGCAGCAAAACTTCTTCCCATATTTTTATTACATACGGTGTATTTATAAGTTTTACCGGAGGCATCGGTCAGAGATGACTCATAGTTGTCTTCAAATTCTTTTCTGTGCTCGGCTTCGTGTTTTTCCCTTTCTTCTTTTCGCCATGAAGTAAATAACTGATAACCTATAAACAGCAGTCCAACAGAAAAAATGGATTTAAGGATATCTGGAGGCACTAAATCGGAATAATATGCCCCAAGAATAGCTGCAGGCACCGAAAACATCAGTAAATTCTTAGCAAGCTTAAAATCAATGAGTTTTGCTCTAAAATAAGCCAATAGTCCACTGGAAAAACCAAACAATTCGGTAATTAATGCAGAGCCTATAGCAATGCTTGGTTCAAGTTTAAGAGCAAGCATAAACAAGGGGGAGAAAAAAACAGCTCCACCAACACCTGAACTCATTGCGACCGTAGCAATTAAAATCGAAATGGGAAAGAGATACCAGAATTCTAAAGTTAGTTCCATTTAATGTCACTCATTACTGTCCAATTCACCGTTTCCAACAAAAATGAATGAATAGCTTTTGGATTAATCTTGCTCATTTTCAAAACTGATCCCTTCCAATTGTCAACAATCCAATATCCGGTTTTTAATGATTGGATATTATTGTAATTTACCTCATGACCATTGAGTCCGTAAACGGAAAAATATAAATACGGCTCATCGACCATATCATCTTGCATTGCCAAACCAAATCCAATACCTATTTTATCGTTGATTTCGGTGTAAATTCCTGTATCAAAATGATGTGGCCAAATCCGCACTTCACTTTCCAATTGTAGGTGTCCAAGCAAATCATAACAAGCTTGATTGGCTAATGCCCTATAGTGTGTCCATTTTTTAATTTCTTCATCAGAAAAGCCTTTAATCACATCATTTGCAAATGAATACTTTGGTATTTCAAAGTGTAAAGGAGCCATTAAGGTCGAACTTTCCGCACCGTGTGATTTTAATAGTTGCGAAATCTCGTTTTCAATAGTTGCAATGGTTTTATCCTTGATGTCAACTGACTCAGTGATTTGATAATCTTGATTTTCGAGTGATATGGCTTGCTGCATTAAATCAAAAAAGAGAATGAATTTAACGGAGTTTATACTAAACCATCTACCGTATATTCTGTTGCCCAGAGCATCAAAATAAAGATTGGTGTGGCAGTCGTCTTCTTTTTGGGGCACAAGGCTTCTGTTTACCTTGGCAATCAATTGACAAATAAGGTGTATTTGTTGGTCCGTCTTATTGTATTCCTGCATAGCGTATTCCCGTTAATTGATGAATTTGATAATCTATAGTAGATAAGTCGTAAAAATTGAATTTCCTGACATCATCATAGCCACAACTTCTGGAAATGACTTTCATTAAATCACGGGATGCGTTGAAAAAATTGGCGAGTTGCTGAGCCGAAGCATCAATAATTAGCCTACTCCTTAAATTTTCTTTTTGGGTGGCAATTCCCACGGGGCAGTTGTTGGAGCCACAAGCACGCATTCCCAAACAACCAATAGCCTGTAGGGCAGAATTGGAAACGGCAATGGCATCTGCTCCGAGCATCATTGCTTTGGCAAAATCTTCGGGTACACGCAAGCCACCGGTAATGATAAGGGTAATATCTTTCCTATCTAATTTATCCAAATGCCTTCTGGCCCTTGCCAAAGCCGGTATAGTGGGTACATTGATATTGTCTCTCAGAATAGTTGGCGCAGAGCCTGTTCCGCCACCTCTTCCATCAAGTATGATATAATCAACGCCCACCTTTAGAGCAAAATCGATATCGTCTTCTATGTGACTGGCTGCAATTTTAAATCCAATAGGAATACCACCTGTCTTTTCACGAACCTTCTCGGCAAATGCCTTGAAATCATCGGCAGTAAATAAATCTGGAAAAGCAGCTGGGGAGATAGCGGTTTCGCCTTCTTTTAAGCCACGCACCTCGGCAATTTCTTTACTTACTTTGTTCCCAGGCAAGTGTCCGCCCGTGCCTGTTTTTGCTCCCTGACCGCCTTTGAAATGAAAGGCTTGTGCTTTCTGTACCTTGTCCCAACTGAAGCCGAATTTCCCAGAGGCCAGCTCGTAAAAATAGCGTGAGTTATTTTCCTGTTCTTCCGGTAGCATTCCTCCTTCGCCCGAACAAATGCCTGTACCTGCCATTTCGGCGCCTTTGGCAAGGGCTATTTTCGCTTCTTTCGACAATGCGCCAAAACTCATATCCGATACAAAAATAGGAATGTCTAATAGTAAAGGCTTTTGGGCATTGGGTCCGATAATGACTTTCGTAGCAACTTTGTCTTCGTCTAATAGCGGTCTTTTGGCTAATTGTGCCGGTAAAAACTGAATGTTTTCCCATTTTGGCAACAAGTTTCTATCTACACCCATTGAGGCCGAAGGACCATGATGTCCGTATTTTGTCAATCCATTTTGTGCCAACGATTTGATATAACCCGTGTAAGGTTCAGTTGTTTCAGGCTGTGTGTCCGCATATTGCCCCAAATATTGGTCTCGGTTAAATGGTTGTGGGTGTTCTTTTATATAATCATTTATCTCATCTTCATCAATCCAAACGTAATCGTCTTTGACTTCCGCTTTAAATTTATGGAGTACCTCTTGATTATTATATTCTGATACGCCGGTATCAATTCGATAATCCCATCCGTGCAGACCGCAGATCAGGTTGTCTCCATCTACAAAACCATCCGCCATCAATGCACCACGGTGCAAACATCGTCCATAAAGAACAGAAATATTTTCACCATATTTGATGATAACCAAATCCAAACCATTAATTTGGTGGTGAGTGGGTTGCTTTTCTTCTAAGTTACTATATTTTATTATATTCTTCATGCAATTCCAATTTTAGTTTTTCAAATGGTGTGCAACAATTTATTTGACGCAACAGTAAAACTAAATTGTATTTATTGCGATTAACTATCCTAATTAGTATGCTATTGTTCATATATGCGTGCAACAGTTACGTATATGAAAAGTGGGCGATTTCCAAGTACTTGCCTGTCAACTTGCGATGAAGTTTATTATATTACACTGCCCTTCAAATTGCCACTATCTGCCCGATTGATTTTAGCTTTTGTTAGCGGTTTGTGACTCTTCTTCCATCATTGTCAGGTTAAATGCTATCTTTGTTTGCTTTATTAATGGTTCAATTCTTTTCTCTGCAAGGTCATTATATTCTTTGCTTATTTCATACCCAACAAACTTTCTGTCTGTTTTCAAAGCAGATACGGCTGTTGTACCACTACCCATAAATGGGTCTAAAATTATATCCCCTTTAAAAGAATAAAGTTGAATTAATCGAAAAGGTAATTCTTCTGGAAATGGGGCAGGATGTCCTATTCGTCTTGCACTCTCTGCATTCATTGTCCATATAGATTTTGTCAATTCCATAAATTGTTCCTTGGATATAGAATTTTCTTTGTCTCCTTTTTCTCTTTTGTAGTCCCCTTTGGAAAAAATTAAAATATATTCGTGAACATCTCTTAATATTGGATTTGCTGCACTTTGCCAACTGCCCCAAGCTGTAGAAGGACTTGCGCTTGCAGCTTTGTTCCAAATAATTTCTCCACGCATATTAAAACCAATTTCTAGCATTATCTTTGAAATGTAGTCCGATAATGGAATATATGGTTTGCGACCAAGGTTCGCTACATTAATACAAGCACGTCCACCATTAACCAAAACACGATATGTTTCTTTAAAAGAATTTTCAAGTAATTGCAAATACTCTTTCAAAGAAAGGTCATCAGGAGGTGATGTTATCATTAAATGAATAGAGTTATTAGGTATCTCTTTCATATTTTCAGCAGAACCAAGAATTAGTTTATTTATTAATTTCTTTGGCAATACATTTTCTGCTTTGTCTGTAACCTCTTTCCCTTCAAGTTCAGAATATAATTTAGAGTTGTAAAACTTTGAACTGTCGTGATTAATTCTTCCGTTCGTTCCGAAGACACTTGATTCGGTTCCTTTTGGTCTTTTCATTTTAGCTTCGGATTAAGGTTAATAATTTTTCTGCTTTAGCAATGTCGGTCTGTTCTTGGCTTGAAATTCGAATTATCTCTCCAAGTTTCAATTTAGAAATCATTGAAGAAAAATAATTCATATCGTTAGTTACAAGGTCTTTGCAGTTTTTAAGTAGTTGTTCTCTGTCTAAGATAGTTTGAAAACCTAATTTATGTGTGTTTTTTACATAGTCTGAATTGGTTGGTTTTGGATTTAACGACCAAAAGCCTTGTATAACGCCCGAAGTTTTTAGAAAGTCCACCTTTTTAATGTAGCTGTCAGTTATTGGGCTGTTACCTAAAACAACAACTGGTATTTTTGTTGAAGCAATTCCAGAAACACGAATGTTTATAGATTTTCCGATTGCTTTTAACATTGAGTCAGAACGTAGTAATGCAGGATTGCCTTTATGTTGCTTGTAATCACCGATTAATTCAACTTTATTTGGCTGTGTAAACTTATAGTTCGATACAACACTCATTTTTATTTCAAACAGCAGTTTTATATTCTCTGGTCTCTGAATTGTCTGATTGGTTGTGCAGAAAGCAAGGTCAGCACTTGATTGTCTCGACAAACCAAGCTCATCGCATACTACGCCATTGACAGCAAACAGTCCTAATTCACTTGCAATTGGTTCAAAAATAGTTTTACTCCATTTTTCTGTAAATTGTCCTATTAATGAGTTTCTGCTTTGTAAAGTTTGTCCTTCGGCATCTGAGCCTTTTGGAACATAAGCAAAGTATCCACCTTGTAGATTATAAAACAGTCGTTCGGGTGAAGCAAAGTTTTTCAATGCTTCTGTAAAGAATTTTATTTCAGTGTCGTTATTCCAAAGTGTCATAATATTTCATTTTAACAAAGATAGTAATTTTATTGCGATTTCTGTTTTTTTTGCCATAACTGTTAACAATTTATTTGACGCAACAGTAAAACTAAATTGTATTTATTGCTTCCAAAGTTAGTAATTTTCAGGGAAGGAAAGGCACACTCTCTTGCAAGTTTTGGTCTGTGCGTTGGCTGATGCGACTTGCAATAGTGTGTGCCTTTTGGCTGGGATTAAC
>CAYUZZ010000032.1:0-12472 GCA_964449505.1 uncultured Hyphomicrobiales bacterium
AAGAACCAATGCAACTATTGACATAAGCTTGATTAATATATTAATTGCTGGTCCGGAAGTATCCTTAAACGGGTCGCCTACAGTATCACCGGTAACGGCAGCTTTGTGGGCTTCAGAGCCTTTGTAATAAGTAGTTCCATCAATTAATACACCTTCTTCGAACATTTTTTTTGCATTATCCCAAGCACCACCTGCATTTGATTGGAAAATAGCCATAAGTACACCCACCACAGTAACTCCGGCAAGCATACCGGCAAGTGTTTCAGCTCCAAAGGCAAATCCAACAACAATTGGGGCGACAACTGCCAATAAACCAGGGGCAACCATTTCTTTTAGTGCAGCAATAGTAGAAATTTCAACGCATTTTGCATATTCAGCTTCACCGTCAGCTTCTTGATAAATTTTAATATCACTGTCACTCCAATCCTTTATATCTTTACCATCATTTTTTCTAAAAACTTGTAAAGCAGCATTCAACTTTGGGATTTCACGGAACTGCCTTCTTACTTCTTGAATCATTTGACGTGCGGCTCTGCCAACTGCACCCATAGCAAGGGCAGAAAAGATAAATGGTAAAGTACCACCGATAAACACGCCCGACATTACATCAGCCTTAGAAATATCTATGGTTTTGATATGAGCTGCAGTCATATAAGCACCAAATAATGCAAGTGCTGTTAGAGCAGCAGAACCAATCGCAAAACCCTTGCCAATGGCAGCAGTAGAATTACCAACAGCATCTAATTTATCGGTACGAGAACGAACTTCTTTGGGTAGTTCACTCATTTCTGCAATTCCACCAGCATTGTCGGAAATTGGTCCGTATGCATCAACAGCTAGCTGAATACCTGTTGTTGCAAGCATACCAACTGCAGCAATTGCTATACCGTAAAGATTAGCAAAAGAGAAAGAAACCATGATTGCAATTATAATAAATAAAATTGGAATTGCAGTAGAAATCATACCTGTTCCCAAGCCTGCAATTATATTAGTGGCAGAACCTGTCAAAGATTGCTCTGCAATTTTTTTGACGGGTGGCTTACCATAACCAGTGTAATATTCTGTGATTAAGCCAATACCAACACCAGCAGCCAAACCAACAATTGTGGATAAGAAAATTCCAAATGAAGTGACTACTTTTGTTGTTCCGTAAAGTGGGTCACTGAATACCCATGTGGAAGGCAACAACCAATTTATTAAGAAATAAGACAATATAACCATAAGAATTGAAGCAATAAAAGTACCCTGATTCAAAGCTTTCTGAGGGTTTCCTTTCTCTGATACTTTAACGAAAAAAGTACCCACAATTGAAACAATAATACCAAGTGCCGCTAAAAACATTGGTAATACTATCGCCGACAAGCCACCAAAAGGAGTATTCAAAAATTCGGGCAACGCATAGAAAGCAACACCCAATACCATAGAACCAAGTATAGAACCAACATAAGACTCAAATAAATCTGCTCCCATACCAGCAACATCGCCGACGTTGTCGCCAACATTATCTGCAATTGTGGCAGGATTTAATGGGTGGTCTTCGGGAATACCAGCTTCCACTTTACCAACCAAATCTGCACCAACATCAGCCGCTTTAGTATAAATTCCACCTCCAACTCTTGCAAATAGAGCTATGGATGATGCTCCAAACGAAAATCCAGTTAAGATAGAAATTATTTGATTTAAACCGTGGATCTCGTGAATGGGAAATATAAATTGATATATGATAAACAGAACACTAAGACCGAGAGTACCAAGACCTACAACACCCATTCCCATAACGGAACCACCTGTAAACGCAACATTCAAAGCCTTATTCAAGCTTTCTCTTGCTGCATTGGTTGTTCTTACGTTGGCTTTAGTTGCCACCCGCATTCCGATATTGCCGGCAAGTGCAGAAGTAAAAGCACCAATAAAGAAAGACAAAGCAATCAAGGGATGAGAATCAGTCACTGTAAGCCCTTGTATCACAAGTAATATACAGATAACAACGATGAATATAAGGATGACCTTATATTCTGCTTTGAGAAATGCTTGGGCTCCATCCGCAATGAATTTTGCAATTTTAATCATTTTGTCGGTGCCGGCGGGCTGTGCTTCTACCCATCGTGCTTTGATATAAGTATAGAGTAGGGCGATTAATCCAGTTACTGGTATTAAGTAAATCAGATCGTACATAATTAAATCTTTGATAAGTTTAACAAAAAATAATTCATTTATTCTTCTAAATTAAATAATTGTATATAAACTACAAAATCTAATATTTATTATTATTTAAACCCAAACATTACTGATTTTTTACGTAATATGTATTCCGGCACTGTTTAGTATGTCGGAATATTTTTTTGATAAATCGGCATCGTACCAATTTCCATTGATTCTAACTTTCTTAATTTCACGTAAGAATTTAATAAAATCCATCGGTAAAAATTTTTTGTTTAATTTAGATGATTTCAATATTTGCAATAATCTATAATACCAATGCAAAGCAACATAATTTATTAACATCCATGTTTCCATTGACTGTTCATTGTGTATATAGCTGCTATCAGCACTGAGAACATTCTTTAGAGTGTCAATCATTGTTTCTGTTTGCATTCTACTTTTGTAGTCAATAAATACTTGTTCTTCGCTCTTGTCCAAGTTATGAAGGACAGCAATGGTACCGAATTGATATTGCCTCACATAAAATTTTTCCATATTGTATTCTTCGGGTAATGACGTTGTTCTAATCAAATAATCCTTCATTTCTTCTGCTTTCAATTCTTCGTCAAGATAGACAGTAACATTGTCATCATTTTGATTAATGCTGTAACACCAAATTATTCGCTTCTCAAAGACAAAGAATTTCATTTTCAATCTATCATTTGTTCTAATAGGATTGTAATCAATAAAAGCATTGTTTCGTTTAAGAGGAATAATAAATGATAGCGATTCGTTCTTAAGAGAAATTAGATTTTCTTTAGAGTAAAATCCTTTGTCGGCAATAACAACGGCTTGATTCATCTTTGCTTCCTGAATAGACAATTTGAAAGATTTTATATCCTTATTATTGGCAGGCACAATGCGATAGTAAATGGGCAGTTGTAATTCGGTAGCGAATGCCATCATAATATTAGCAACATGATCGAAAGTGTTCTTTTTACTTTTGCTCATTTTCGAGATCTCCATATTCTTTGAATTACAAAATAAATCTGTTCCATCAAAAATAATATGGTCATTAGCAATAATAAATTCTTTGAAAAACTCAACAATGTTCGTTCTTTTAGTTCCAATTTCCCTCATCAAACCCGACAGTCGTGAAGCTGAAAGATTTAGTTCGGGGAACAGTTCGGACAAATAACTGTTCAGATAATGAAATTCTGCATTCTTTAGAGGACTTTGAAAAATTAGTCTGCAATAAGCGAGTAAAAGAATTATTTCAGCATGTTGCTGAAAATGTTTTCTAAGCAGTTGAATATAATCTTGGAAATGATTATTGATAAAAGCAGAAACACCATACTCTTTAACGCAAATATCCGAGGGTTTAACATATTTTGTCCGAAGATTATTTTTATCAGAAGGGATGAACCCTTCTTTTTCGGTAATACGTCCAAGTAGTTTTCCTGTAATCTTTTGCGACCTTTTTTTGTCGGGGTTCCATTTGCTTGAAACTTCGTAAAGATAATACTTGCTATTTATACATCTAAGCTCTGTACCCTTAGCACGAAGCTTAGTCGCCCAATCAGGATGCATAGCCATACCTCCACCAAGTAATAAAATTATAATTACGTAAATACGTAATTATAAAAGTAAACAAAAAAAACTGTTAAAACCTAATAAATTAGAACAGTTATAAAAAATAATTACGTATTTTTAGAAAAGTTTGGGGTTAACTCCAATTTATATTTATTTTTTCCCCAATAAATTAATGAGAATATTTTATATTGCTCATAGAATTGATGTTATATTATAATTAAATTGTTGGTAATGATGAAAACAGTCAAATTTAAAATATTCACTATATTTGCTATAATTCTAACCATGTTGTTTGCTTCCATTTTCTTGTTGTTAGATTATAACATGAAAAAGGCTAGGGAAAATACAATAATTCACGCTGTTGAAGAGAATTCTATTTCGTTGATTAGTTTGATGAGGATTCTACTCGAAAATGGAATGAATGACCATGAAACTTCAGTCTTTTCTCAAATTCGCGATTGGGTTGTCAATGATAATTATATCAGTTTTATTACATTAAATGACAAAAATACTTCCGAGATAATAATGTTTTATCCTGATACATTAAATTTTATGGTCAATACCATCTATCCAAAAGAAAGAAATTTTATTCTGAATGAATCAATTTATATTAAAAGTACCGTGTGTACAGTAGAAAACCATGAATATGGTTTGATTTTAGGTTTTGATGTAACAAATATCAATAAATTGACTGAATTGAAATTCAAATTTGCTCAAAGATTTTTATTCGCTTCAATGATATTTAGTTTACTATTGCTGGGTGCTATTACTAAATTTATTACAATTCCGCTAAGTAGATTATCAAAAGAAGCACGAAGCATTGGGACAAATCGAGATTATATACCTATTTCTGGCAATTATAAAATTTTGGAAATTGATCATTTGGCTGAATCTTTGAATGATATGATGGGACAGCAAATTAAATCCAAGAAAGAAATAGAAGAACAAAACCTGCAACTTCTGAATTATAATAATATTCTTAAAAAAGAAATTGAATCCAGAACGAAGATTGAGTACGAAAAAGCTCAAGATAAAAAATTGATGGATCAAATAATCAATACTGCTCCTGCTGTGATTAGCTTTTTAGACGAGAACTTTATACATAGAATTACCAATATCCGCCATGCAGCTAATTTTGATTTAAAAACCAGTGAAGTAATTGGAAAATCAATTTATGATTTATTCCCATTAGAGAAAGCTGAATACGTTTCTAAATTCTACAACGAAGCAAAAAAAACACGCAAGACATTAAACTACAATATGGAAATAGAGTTGAAAGGCAAGATTACTAAATACTTATCAACAATTCGGGCCTATTTTGACGAGCGAGATAAATTTCTGGGAATTATCTTAGTGTCAGTGGATATTACAGATCTGATACTGGCACAAGAGAAAATAAAAATGACAAATACCATACTTAGTATTCAAAGAGAATTGTCCCCCGATGGTATAGTGATAGTTGATGATAAAGGTGAGGTATTAAATATTAATAACAAGTTCTACGAGATATTCGATTTTGAGGTTGGTAAATCAGCAGAAGTAAAATATTCAGAAATTTATAAAGTAATTACATCTAAAGTATTAACACCAGAAAAAGTCATTAATTTGAAAGATTATGTATTAGAAAAAAATACTTACTCAATAATGGATGAACTTCAACTATCTAATCAAAAGCAAATTATCAGATATCTTACACCCATGATTTCACCCTCAAGCGATTATTATGGTGTTGTCGTATTTTTCAGAGAAGTTACCAAAGAGAGAAATATGCTGGTTGATTTGGGTAACGCCTTAGAACAAGCTAAAGCTGCCAATCGTTCCAAATCCGAATTTTTGGCAAATATGTCCCATGAAATACGAACACCATTAAATGCTGTCTTAGGTTTTTCGCAAATTTTAAGCACAAAAATTGATGATAAAAAACTTTTAAATTATGTTGATTCGATCAATTCAAGTGGTAAAAACCTGCTAAATTTAATAAATGATATTTTGGATTTATCCAAAATAGAAGCTGGAAAGTTCGAGTTGGAATTAAAGTCAGCAAATATTCATAATATTGTGGTTGAAATCAGCAAGATATTTAGTTTTGAAGTGCAAAGAAAAGGCTTGGAATTAATCATCTCAATAGACCAAACAGTTCCCCAAAATGCTGTTCTGGACGAAATTAGAGTTCGCCAAATTCTGTTAAATTTGGTTGGTAATGCAGTGAAATTTACTGACGATGGCTATATTAGTTTGATGGTGAGTTGTGTTAAAAGTTCAGAGGATATAAGTATCCTAGACTTAATAATAAATGTAGAAGACTCAGGAATTGGAATTCCAGTAGAGGAGCAAGCAAGTATATTTGATGCCTTCTACCAGAAAAGTGGCCAAAGTACCAAGAAATATGGCGGTACTGGGCTTGGACTTGCAATTACAAAGAGATTGGTTAACCTAATGAATGGAGAAATTGAAGTTTTTCCAAACCTGCCTAAGGGTACAGTTTTTAGAATTACTTTAAAAAATATTTCTGTGGCATCTACAAATAACGATATGGCAAATTTGCAAGTTATGAATGATTTTAGGGTTGAATATGAACATTTTAAAATGTTAACAGTTGATGATATTGATATAAACAGAAAATTGGTCAGAGAATTTTTCGATACTGATAAAATTGAATTCTATGAAGCAAAGAACGGTGCAGAAGCAGTTAAGCTTGCAAGTGACATTTGTCCCGATTTGATACTAATGGATATTAAAATGCCTTTAATGGACGGTCATCAGGCTATTAGTATTATTAGGAGTAATGCAGAATTAAAAAAAATTCCTGTGATTGCACTTACAGCATCTGCATTAATAGGGGATAGGGAATTATTGCTATCTGAGGGATTTAATTCCTATTTATCCAAACCAATTGATAGATTTAGATTAATTAATGAAATTAGAAAATTACTCCCAAATAAAATTAAAATCATTTCAGAAGAAATAAATAGTCAGGTTTTAGAAAATAATCTACAATATGATACAAGTCAAGTTATTAAAATGGACGAATTATATAATTTGTTGGCAAACGAAGTATCACTTGAAATAAAAAGCGTTTCTAAAAGCTTGATAATTGGAAATATTAATAAATTAGCAGATAAGATTCTGAGAATATCGTTAGAATATAACGCTATTGATTTAGGGCTATATGCAAAATTATTATCAGAATACACTAATACATTTGATATACCTAAAATTAAAGAAACATTAGAGAATTTTAATAAAATTATAAGTATTTTTAGGAATTGAATCTCTCAAAAATGGAATATTTATGTTGAATTCAAATAGAAATAAGTTAATATTAATAGTTGATGACGTATCTAAAAACTTGCAAGTATTGGCTACAATTCTTTATCAGGAGGGTTACGAAATTGCTGTTGCCGAGAATGGAAAATCCGCTCTCGCAATATTGGAAAATATCAAGCCCGATTTGATATTACTCGATATAATGATGCCCGAAATGGATGGTTATGAAGTATGTTCAATAATTAAATCAAATCCAGAAATTGCAACGATACCTATAATATTCCTAACAGCCAAAAACGATACAGAATCTGTTGTGAAAAGCTTTGAATTGGGAGCCTCTGATTACTTAACCAAACCCTTTAATGCTATGGAATTAAAAGCAAGAGTAAAAACACATTTATCATTAAGGGAGAATTCACAGAAGCTCGAAAATTTGAACAATATATTGGAAGACAAGGTAAATGAAAGAACCTTACAGCTAAAAAAAGCTAATGAGAGATTAGGTCAATTGGATAATGCTAAAAACTACTTCTTGGGATTGCTTTCCCACGAACTCAATACGCCTCTTACACAGATTAAATCATCTTGCAGTTTGCTCAAAGCAGGTAACTTGGATGCTGACACCGAGGAGCTGATTGATTTTATTATTTCTTCTACAGATTGGTTGGAAAAATTTACAAAATTATCCACACTGATTACTTCACTTAAAGCTGAAAAGTACGAAATGAACATTGAATCAATCAAATTAGTCAGTTTGATTGATGAAGTCATTTTCCGACTTCAGAGTGATATTCAATCCAAAAAAATAAATCTTATTACTGAATATTTTAATGAAGATATAGATGTAAAAATTGATAGTTATTTGTTTCACCAATGCCTATATTTTTTGCTTGATAACTCAATAAAATATTCCTCAAATAACGCTTCCATCACTGTCAAGTCTGTTATCAATGACGGTGATTTCCTTATACAATTCTTAGATGATGGTACTGGCTTTAGTAATGATTATTTAACAAATCAATTTGAATTGTTTACCTCAGATAATTTAATGTCACATCAAAAAGGAATGGGGCTAAGTCTTACAGCGGCAAAACTAATAATTGAATCGCATGGTGGCAAACTACTGCTATCTAATAAAATTGATAAAGGGGCATGCGTTACACTATCTATACCAATATCATAATACTTGATTTTTATGTTACAAAGATAACAGCATTTGTTAATTAAAGTTAATTGTTGTATTTTTGTATAATTATTTTCTTCAATAGAAAGTGGAGTTATACAATGAAAGAATTTGTTAATATGAGTTACCTTGACTTTAGTAATAAGGAGATTTATAATCAACAAAAAAAAGCCCTCGACGATGTTCGCTCTCAGTTAGGTAAAGAATATCCTAACATTATCGACGGGAAAGAAATTTTTACTGAAAAGAAAACAATATCTTATAATCCTGCCAAAATGACTGAGGTAATTGGCACTTACCAAAAAGGGAACAAAGACGATGCTCAAAATGCAATTCAAAGTGCACTAAAAGCATTTGATACTTGGAAATTTACACCTGCCGAAGAAAGAGCATCCTATTTATTCAAAGGTGCAGAAATTATGCGACGTCGCAGAATGGAAATTAATGCCTGGATGATTACCGAAGCTGGCAAAAACTTCCTTGAAGCTGATGCAGATACTTGCGAAGCAATCGACTTTATGGAATTTTATGCCCGTGAAGCAATACGTTATGGCAAACCTCAAGAATTGACTACCAATGTCGGTGAAGAGAATGAATACTTCTATATTCCACTTGGTGTTGGAGTATGCGTTCCACCATGGAATTTCCCATTTGCAATCATGGCGGGTATTAGCTCTGCCTCCTTTGTAACAGGCAACACTGTCGTCCTTAAACCATCTTCTGAAACTCCTATGATGGCTTATTTATTTGCTGATATTATGAGAGAAGCAGGACTTCCAAATGGAGTTCTTAACTATTTTGTGGCAAGTGGTGCCGAAGCTGGCGATTATTTGATAGACCACCCAAAAACAAGATTTATTTCTTTTACTGGCTCTATGGAAATAGGACTTCGTATTATGGAGCGTGCTGCCAAAATCAATCCCGGTCAAATTTGGATTAAGAGAGTAATTGCTGAAATGGGAGGAAAAGATACTATTGTTGTTGATTCGGAAGCCGATATTGATAGTGCAGTCCAAGGTGTTGTAGTCTCTGCATTTGGATTCCAAGGACAGAAATGCTCCGCTTGTTCGAGAGCTATAATCGACGAAAAAATTTACGATGAATTTGTACAAAAATTAAAAGTTGAAGTTGAAAAAATTAAAATTGGTGATCCTTACGAAAATTATAGAATGGGACCCGTGATTAGTGCAAAAGCTGAGAAAAATGTGCTTGATTATATTAAAATTGGAATGGAGGAAGGCAAACTGTTGACTGGAGGTAAAAAGGTTGATGGTTTGGACGGCTACTTTATCGAACCAACAGTGTTTATTGATGTTGATGAAAAAGCAAGACTAGCACAAGAAGAGATTTTTGGACCTGTGCTTGCTGTAACAAAAGCCAAAGATTACGACCATGCTCTTAGAATTGCTAATAATACCATCTATGGTTTGACTGGAGCTGTATATTCCAAAAATCAGAACAAATTAGAACGTGCAAAACGTGAATTCCATTGTGGAAATCTATACTTGAATAGGAAATGTACGGGTGCATTGGTTGATGTGCATCCATTTGGCGGATTTAATATGAGTGGTACTGATTCCAAAGCGGGTAGTAGAGATTACTTTATGTTGTTCTTACAGGGTAAATCTGTTTCCACCAAAATATAAAAAATGTATTGAGAATTAAGTTATTAATGAACGGGGCAATTTTTGGTCCCGTTTTTTTAATTACCCAGTTTTATATAAACCCAAATTAATCGTTAGAAATTCAAAAAACTTTTTTCCCCTCCCACGCCATTAATGACAACACTTCAAAGTGGAGGAAGCAAGCTAAGAATCTCACTTTGGAGGGTGCAGGGGAGCAAAATTAGCTCCTAAAAACATTTCATCATAATGACAATTCTCTAATCAATAATACTTTATAAACCACTGTAACTAAAATCAAAGCTTCAATTAATTCTTCTCATATATTAATTTACCGTGTTTAAAGACAGCTTTTATTGTAGTAATTAAAATTTGTTTTTCATCAAAATTTTCTAAAATAACAAAATCAGTTGATAGACCTGCCGAAATTGAATCATTAATTGAATTATCAACTGCGGCTTGAGGGCTAAACGTAAACGCCATTATGGCATCATTAATATTGATTTTTTCTTTAACATTCCATGCAATATTCATATCAACGCCAATTCGATTAACAAATGCATCAATACCTGCAATCACACTTTCATTTTCTATAGGAAAATCAGAACCAGCAATTAGCAACACCTTATTGTCTAAAAAACTTTGCCAAGGATAAGCAATTAGTGATGCACGCTCCTTTCCTAAGCGTACATCAGCCATTTTAGCGTCCGAAACACAGTGAATGGGTTGCACAGAAGCAATAATATTATATTTAGTATATAAAATTATGTCCTCTGGTCTTACCAATTGGGAATGTTCAATACGCAGTTTATTGTCAATAAACTTATCATTTCTCAATTCACCAAAAATATCAATTATCATCCTGACAGCTCTATCGCCAATCGCATGAATAGCAATATCAAATCCTTGTGTGGCAGCCTCTTTGCAAATATCAGTCATAATAGTTTTATTTGCCAGGAGCAAACCATTCGAAGAATAATCATTATAGGGTTCGAATAATGCCGCTCCTCGCGAGCCCAAAGCACCATCAGCATACAACTTTATTCCCTGCACTTTATAATTTTTGCCTTCATATTGATTATCCTCAAACATCAAATATTCTCGATTTTGTGCTGCGAGGAAAGAATATACATTCGCCTTTAATTCATTATTTTTATCGAGTTCAATATAAATTTCATGTAATTCCTTGCTTATATCCATATCGTGAAATGAAGTAATTCCTGCTTTTATGCCTAAATCTATGCCTTTTAGTATAAAATGCTTCAGTTGATTTTTGCTGAATGGAGGAATGTTCTTTTCAATTAGTTGTGTGGCGTTATCAATAAAAATTCCTATTGGAAAACTATTTTCGTCCAATAAAAACTCACCGCCATCTATCTGAGAAGAATGTGAATCTATCCCTGAAACTTCTATTGCTTTGCTGTTTACCCAAATACTATGCCCATCTATTCTTGTAAAACAAACAGGAGTATTGGGGAAATACATGTCGAGAAGTGACTTATCGGGTAATTTGCCACCCCACTTTTCTTGATTCCAACCTCTGCCAACCAACCAATTGCCCCTATAAAAAGGTGATTTAAGAGCTTTTTCGCAACACTCCACGGCAGTATTGCAATCACTAAAATCCAACCCTGTAGCTTTCATGCCCAAACCCCAAATATGGCAGTGAGAATCAGTAAATGCTGGCAAAATAACAGAATCTTGATATAAATGGGATTCACTATCATCAATTATCATAATGCCATTATCATAATTCTCTGATTTGATAACCTTTCCATCTTTCAGGGTAAATTTAAGATTTTGTTTTATCATATTTTATTTCCTTAATTATAACATTTACAGGGCATACCACAACACAAAGAGGACCTGAGTCTAAACCTTTGCACTCATTACATTTTCTTGGATTAATTTCAAAAATACGCTCACCTATATAAATTGCATCTAAAGGGCAGATTCTGTCACATTTGGCACAAATTATACAATTTTCAGTTATTTTATAAGCCATTTTGAAATTTCTCGAATTCAGCTTGCCAGTTAACTTCTTTGGGCAACCCATTATTGTCCAAATGAGTTGCAAGCGATTGCAGTGGCGAAGCCAATTTTTGTTTTCTTCCTAAATACGCAAATGGAAAGAAATAAAAACATTTTAAATATATTTTCAATTGTTCGATGCTTTTAATTGAATCCTTAACTATTTTAATAGGATTTCTGATGTTAAATTTTGTAATAGCCATCCACATAGAAGCATCGTAGTTTAATTTGGTATAGGAGAGGAATTTATCCCAGCTACCCTCCAAAGCTTTTCTTGTAGTCATAAAAGTCATAGTGGTACTTGCTGCTGTTCTCCATTTCCTACCATCAACATCAAATATCTCAACCCTGTAATCATGAAGGTTACTGCTCTCTAACTCTGGATGATTATATGGAGTTACAAAATCAGCAAAACATTTTTCAAGAATTTCTAATGAGGGAAGAAGCGAATTATCAAGATAAAAATAATCATCTTCTGCAAAAAAAATATATTCGCTGAAATCCTGATGTAAAAGAATATTCATTTGCATCCCAAAAGTACCCGCATTACCAGATGGAGGCAAATTAATCAATTCATAATTCATCCCCGACAGGTATTTTTTAAATAACTGATTATAAGTATCATCGCAATTAT
>CAYUZZ010000033.1:0-12404 GCA_964449505.1 uncultured Hyphomicrobiales bacterium
AGTAACATTCTCAGATATAATTGCAAGGTCGTTTCTTAGTAAATCTACAATCGTATTATGCTCGGCTTTTTCTTTTTGGTCATTTAAAATGACCTCTAATGCATTAGGAATAAGTGAAGAAATTGTACCTTTCATTGGATAAGTAAAAATTTTATTCCCAAAAATTTTTATAAAACATTCTGGGGAAAAGCAAACAAAGTTATCTTTTAAATATAATTTATATTGTGCAGTTGAACCAAAGAAAACATCTTTCAAATCGCAATTAAGTTCAATTTTTGTTTTACATGTAAGGTTTGCTAAATAGGAATTTCCATAATGCAGTTGATAGCTGATTTGATTAAATAATCCGCCATAACTATCTATATCCATTGGAAATTTAGCAACTTCAATTGTTTTTTTTGGCTGTGGCTTATAATTTGAAATTCCATCTACATCATAAAGAATTTCGCTACTTGATATGTCTTTCAACTCTTTTACAATTCCCGTTTTGCCATAAAAATCTATAATAAATAAAAACGGCAGATTTAATCTGCCGAGTTCATTCATTTTTGTATATAAATTGTGGTCTATCATCTTGAAACTGATAAAACTTTTGCCTTAGATTTTTTGTTCCCCGAGACTAATTGAATATAATATGAACCATTTGCATATTCTTTAGTGTTTAAATATATAAAATCCTCGCAACTGCATATTTCGTATTGGAATAAAGAATTGCCCTTCAAGTCGTATATCTCCAAATGGGGATATTCTTCTTTCTTCTTGTAGTTAAATTCAATTTTAGCATTTTCAATAGCAGGATTAGGATAGATAGATGAAATACCAAAGTCTAAGACTTCACTATCCTCGACACTACTTGGGTCTTTTACACTGAAAGTAATATCAAATTCTGATTTATCAGTAGGGTCACTTTCTTTATAAAATGTAACGCGTACTTTTGTTACACCCGCACTTGGGTCGGTATAAACGACTGGATTGTCTGCAATTTTTCTATATGGATACAAGTGTACTGCAAACTGACCAGGGTTACTTTCCTGTTGTGCAGCCAATTCATAGGTAAATGGTGATTCAAAATCAGTAAACACTATATCAAGGCATTGAAACCAGCAAATTGAAACTGCATGTGATGGATTAATTTCTAAAATTTCCATCTTCATTTTGAATTTCACAGTCTCATTAGTAGTGTTTTTAACAATACCTCCCGCTATTAATTCCTCCTGAGTCACAAAGCCGTCTTTTTCACTGTCCCCCTGAAAAACCTTAATTGACTGCGCATTTAAAGAAATAGAGCCTACAAATATCAATAAAATTACAATTTGTATATATTTTTTCATATTTTTACTTCCTATATTGTAACAAAATTAATGAATTATACGTTAATATAAGTAAGAAATTTTAACAAATTAATATTTATGTGGGAAAAATGAAAAAAATAATTTTTGTTCTGCTTTTAACCCTGGTTTCACTGCAATTATATGCCGCTGATTCGAAGAAATTACCATCTGTAACAATAAAAGATATAGATGGCAAATCGATTAATACTGCTATGATTACCAACAGTGGAAAACCGATTGTTATTAGTTTTTGGGCTACTTGGTGCAAACCTTGTATTCAGGAATTGGCGAATGTGCATGATTTGTATGGAAATTGGAAAAGCAAAACAGGTGTAAAAGTAATTGCGGTTTCTATTGATGATTCGAGAAGCAGCCGTAAGGTGCGACCATTCGTTAATGGAAGAGCATGGACATTCGATTTCCTTTTAGACGAAAATAGCGATTTTAAGCGTGCAATGAATGTAAACAATCCTCCTCACACTTTCTTAATTGATGGCAATGGTAATATTGTTTATGAGCATAATGGATATGCACCCGGCGATGAGAAAAAGTTATTTCAGGAAATTGAAAAATTAGTAAAGTAAAAGGTCAATAGCTCTTTTTATTTGGGGGATTCCTTTAGACAAATAAGAATGTTTGCTCATCACAATCAATGTAAATTATGCTGGGCAAACATTCTTCCGTGATAATGACAAGCCTAACAACCATTATGAATTAGTATGATTCTTACATTCTACCTAATTTATCTTAGATTATTTTCATTATCATTTTTTTTGTTCTTGTGTTTATTCAACACTTCGCTATCATCAAAGGGTAGCTTTTCGGTTCCAATTATTTGATAGTTCTCGTGCCCCTTACCCGCAATTAGAATAATGTCACCGGCGTTGCTTATAGAAACAGCTTTAGTGATAGCTTTTTCTCTATCAGGGATAGTAATAGTTTTAGATAAATTATTTATTCCGGCACAAATTTCATTTATTATATCAGCAGGATTTTCTGTTCTTGGATTATCGTTAGTTATAATTGCTACATCAGCATATTTTTCTGAAATAGCCCCCATTATGGGTCTTTTGGCTTTGTCTCGGTCACCACCACAACCAAATACACAAATTAGTTTATTTTTATTATTTGACAACATTTCTTTACATGTTTTAAGGGTCTTTTCGAGTGCATCAGGAGTATGTGCATAATCCACAAATGCCACAGAACCATTTGTCAGCATTACTCTTTGTAATCTGCCAGGAGCTCCATCGCTTAGGGATAAGCCTTTCTGGATATAAATTAAATTGATTTGAAGAGCATCGCAAATAGTTGCTGCAAGAGTTGCATTTTCCACATTAAATTTCCCGAATAGCTTGGTCCGTCCATCTATAATACCATTATTTCTATATATGATAAAATTATTTCCTGTTGCACTCGCAGATTCTTTCAGAATTTTATACTTTGCATCGTTTCTATGACCAAAGCCAAAAATATGCTCAGAAGCACAATCTTTTATCATGAAGTCTGAATACCCATCATCCAAATTCAAGATTACTATTGTTTTTTTTCCTAATTTATCGAAAAATCCTTTTTTTGCTAACGCATAGTTTTCCATATTTTGATGTATATCGAGATGGTCTTGAGTTAAATTAGTGAATGCAGCTACCGTAAAATTGATGCAATCAATTCTGTTCATAATTATGGCTACCGACGAAACTTCCATTATTGCATATTCAACATCATTTTCTACAAGAACGGAAAATAGTTTTGCCAAATCGCTCGATTCTGGTGTAGTAAGGTTAGACTCAATTTTTTGTTCGGCAATATATATTCCGGTAGTACCAATGATTGCAAAGGATTTCTTTGCAGCTTCCAGAATACTTTTGATGATGAATGTAGTGGTTGTTTTGCCGTTTGTACCAGTTATTCCGATAACTTTTAATTTTGTAGATGGTTTGTCATATAATGAATGAGAAATCTCAGCCAGTGCACTTCTACTGTTTTCAACTAAGATATAGGTTATATTATGCCTGATATTCTCTTTATTGGGAAGAACTTCACTTACAATTGCTACTGCACCATTATTAATAGCATCATCAACAAAATTATTACCGTCATGGTTACCACCTTGCATTGCTACGAAGCAAGAATTTTGTTTGCATTTTCTGGAATCATATTCTATACTGGTTATTTCGCATTCTAATTCTCCAATAAAACTGATAAAAGGCGTACTTCGTATTATTTGTCCTAAGTTTTTCTTCATAATAATTAACAGAATTTCATAAATAATTGTTCAAATTAACAAAATTTCATAAATGTAACAAATTATTTTTTCCATAATTCATATAATCTTTCTTTAATTTTCTTTTCGCGACCAATATCGGTTGGTTTATAATATTGTTTTTTGCTAAAATTATCAGGGAAGTAGTTTTCTTTTACAAAATGATTTTCAAAGTCATGCGGGTATTGATATCCTACCGAGTATCCTTCTTGTTTCATTAGTTTAGTGGGAGCATTCCTTAATTTTAATGGAACTGAGGTATCAGCACCCGACTTTATATCTTGTTGGGCAGCTCTTACTGCCAGATAAGAAGCATTCGATTTAGGTGCAGCAGCCAAATAAGTAACTCCCTGTGCCAAATTGATAATACATTCGGGCAAGCCAATAATTTCTACCGCTCGGAACACTGAAATAGCAATTTGCAATGCAGCGGGCTCAGCGTTTCCAATATCTTCACTTGCAAATATTACCATGCGTCTTGCAATAAATTTTGCGTCTTCGCCTGATTCTATCATTCTTGCCATCCAAAACAATGCTGCATCAGGATCGCTACCACGCAGTGATTTAATGAAAGCAGAAATTACATCATAATGATATTCGCCTTTTTTATCGTAAATCAATAATTTCTGATTAATTATATTTTCGACCAAAGCTCTATCAATAGAAATCTTGGAGTTGTCTTTACCAAGATAACTGACAGCTGATTCTAAAATGTTTAAAGCAGTTCTTGCATCTCCACCCGATAATTCAGGTATAAGATTTATATCCTCAAAATATATTTGGTACTTTTTTAAAATTTCATCTTTGAGCAATACATTATCTATAAGGATTTTGATATTTTCTATAGACAAAGGATTTAACTTATATGTTCTGCATCTGCTAAGTAGCGCCGAATTTACTTCGAAGGAAGGATTTTCTGTTGTAGCACCAATTAAAATAACAATTCCTTTTTCGACAGCGTGTAGCAACGCATCTTGCTGTGACTTATTAAAGCGATGTATTTCGTCGATAAACAGGATTGTACGGCTTGCGTTTTTACTTCGGTTTTCTGCACTAATAATTACTTGTCTTAAGTCCTTAACTCCTGAATCGACAGCAGATAATGATTCAAACTTGTAATTAAGCTCTTTGGCAAGTACATTTGCAAGAGTAGTTTTACCAACACCAGGAGGACCCCAAAAAATCAGTGATGGAATACTTTTATTGGCAATAAATTTGCTTAGTACTTTGCCTTCACCTATTAAATGCTCTTGACCAATTACCTCTGACAGCAGCTTTGGTCTCGCCCTTTCGGCGAGTGGTACAGACGACATATCTTGTTTATCTTCAAAAAGACTTTCCATAACTTACTCTGGTATGCTTTTGGTAGTATTGGCTTTCAGTTCAATCTCTGCTTTTTTCCTTACAGAATCAATCATCTTTGTAAAAGCAGTTCTGTCTTTATCAAATAATTCAAAAGATGCCTTTTGGAAGGATTCTGTAGAATAACCATACTTTTCCAACAGTTTATTAACCAACGGATTTCCAACTGCCGTATCTTGATTTCCTTCTCTTATTTTTAAAATTTCGTAATATATATCGGCGTATTTGTTTATTTTCGCTTCATTTGATTCACCACAAGAAATTAGCCCGAGAATTACCGAAATTAAAATTATTATGATTTTTGCCATTAATTTATTTTAAATAATTTATAAACTTTCCAATACTAATAATAACGTTCTTACCCATAAAAGTAATATATGCACCAGTTATATTAATTTCAAATTTTCTACCAAATGAATCCTTTTGATGGGAAGTAAAATTAATGGTTTTATTTGATTGAATTGTTTCCTTTATCATTTTTTTTCCAAACTTGGAATTGGCAGACAGCTCGAATATTGTCATAGTGGTTAATTTTTTTTTGGAAAATCCATAAATCAATTCTGATTCATGATTAGCTCTTAGTATTGTTCCATCAACTGAATCAAAAATCAGAATGGGATTTTCAACCAAATCAAAAAGTTCATCATAAATTATTCCCCTATCACTCAATTCATCTTTTATCATCGAAATCCCTGTAATGTTCCTTGAGATTGACATTACTAATGGCTCGTCAATTTCATTCTTGAAAATAGGGTACATAATTGATTCCAACAGAAACTGAGTACCATTTTTATGGGAGTGGTGAGTGGTAAATGCACCCTGGGAACCATGATTAATTGTGTTGGAAAGAAATTCTAATGTGGAAGATTTCAAATCATCATAACTGATGTTATTTAAATCGTTTTCACTCATTACCATTCTTTGGGTGTCATAGATATACTTGTTAAGGAAATCTTCATTTTTAATACCAGTGATTTTTTCATTGTAATCACTTATATATTTCAACTTCCCTTTCGCATCGGTGATAAAAATCACATCGGGAATATACTTCATAATATTATCGAAAAGTGTTTTATAGTGCAACAGCTCTTCTTCCATTCTTTTTTGTTCATACATATCGATGAAAATTCCAACAATTTTAGCAGGATTTCCTGTTTCGTCAAATTTATAAATGCTTGCACGATTTTCGACCCATTTCCATTCCCCCTTTTTGGTTCTAGTTCGATAAATCATTCTCAGAAATTTTGTTTTACCTTCCATGAAATTTAACATTTCCAGATTAACGGCTGGAAGGTCATCAGGATGAATCGTATTTTTGTAGTGTTCAAAAAGTGGTAACAGATCATTTTTATTATAACCAAAGAACTTAAAGGCATTATCCGACATTTTCATTTCTTTATTGATATAGTCAATGCAATACATTCCAGCAAAAAGTTTATTTCCAATATGCTTTAATTTTAACCTATCTTCTGAAACGTTATGATATTCATTAATTGCATCATTGAGAATTATGCCAATACACTCCAAAGTGAGGGCTTTCCCATTTACGGCATGAATATCAATCAACTCATAAATCCATGAAGATTCTAATTTATTTCTAATTTTAAGAAAAATGTTAAATTGATAATTTTTGGAAAGGGCATTTTCGGACTGAATTATCTCCAAATGTGCATACAGTTGTTCCGTAAATTTAACGGGCATCAAATCAAAGAGTCTTTTTTTATTAACATCAATATCATCACTTTTTGGTAAGAAAATTGAATCGAACAATTCATTTTTATAAATAAATTGACCATCAATTAAATCATATTTGAAAGCAATCAAATCCTTTCTATTAAAATTACCGTTAAGAGAATGAGGTTCTGATAAAGTATTATCGGAATTTACACTCTTTAACTTCAACATATAATACTTTTTACGATTTATTTCAGTTTTCTTTGCAGTAATTTCTATAGTCCGAAATTTATTAGAGTTTACCTTTAGAACTATTGATTTTGGCTTTAATATGCTATATGGTAAACTAATAACATCATTTTTGTTTCGCGATAGCAAAGGTCCAAGTAATTTTCGTGCACTTTCACTAATATAAAGAATTTCGTTGCTATTATTAATAATAATTATACCTTCGTCGGAGCATGCTTTGTAAACTTCGAGCAAAATCTGTTCTGAGCTTTTACCAACAAGCTTATAATTTATTAGATCTTCAGAGACCAATAACCCTTGCATTTGTAAACCTATATTTGTCTGTATATGTAAATGTAAGGAAAATCTATCAAAAAAAATAATTAATTTCAAAAAAAATAAAATAGCTTACTTTTGTATTTTAAAGTATTGGATAAGAAATGGATAAGTTAATAATACAAGGTGGAAGCCGCCTCAATGGTAGTGTTAAAATCTCTGGTGCCAAAAATGGCTCACTTGCACTGATACCAGCCACCCTGCTGGCACCAGGCAATTACCATTTATACAATACTCCAAACCTTCGTGATGTATGGACTATGTCGCGATTAATGACTACTTTGGGTGCATTTTGTGAGTTAAATTCGAGTGATTTATTCATAGATACAAGCAACATTACAAATTACGAAGCACCCTACGAACATGTTAAGAAAATGCGCGCTTCATTTTATGTCTTGGGTCCTCTTACTGCCCGATACGGCTTATCCAAAGTCTCATTGCCGGGGGGATGTGCATGGGGTCCCAGACCTGTGGATCTTCATTTGAAAGGATTAGAAAAACTTGGTGCAGAAATTACTTTGGAGCAGGGCTATGTAGTGTCACGAGCAAAAAAATTGATTGGTGCAAAATTCCATTTCGATATATCGAGCGTTGGTGCCACAGGTAATGTTTTGATGGCTGCTGTATTGGCAAAGGGTACTTCGTTGCTCACCAATTGTGCAGTTGAACCTGAAATAACAGCTTTAGCAAGATTTCTAGTGAAAATGGGAGCAAAGATAGATGGAATAGGTACTTCGCAATTGGTAATCGAAGGTGTAGATGATTTACATCCCGTTAACGTGGAAACTATACCAGATAGAATTGAAGCTGCCACATTTCTAATTGCAGCAGCAATGACTAAGGGCAGAATTGAAATTACTAATGTAAATCCTTATCACCTAACATCTGTCATCTCTAAATTAGAAGATAGCGGTGCCGAAATAGATGTGAATGCTGATATTATTACGCTCGAGATGAACATTAAACCCAAACCTACAGATATAATTACAGATGTTTACCCAGGAATACCAACCGATATTCAGGCACAATGGACTGCCTATATGTTGCTTGCTGATGGAATCAGTAAAGTTACAGATACAATTTATAATGATAGATTCAAACATGTGCCCGAGCTAAACAGACTTGGAGCAAACATTGAGATATTAGATAATGCCGCATTAGTCAAAGGTGGTGGATTATTGAATGGTGCAGAAGTTATGTCGAGTGATTTGAGAGGTAGTGCTTCGCTTATACTTGCTGCAATGGTCGCAGAAGGAACAACAGAGGTACTACGTGTATATCATTTAGATAGAGGTTATGAAGAATTGGAAAAGAAATTAAATTCGTTGGGTGCCAATATAAAAAGAGTAAAAACTGAAATGATTTAATCAATCCCCTTTTTTACTCTTTTATTCACGTTTTTTCAAGATAACAAATTTCGATTAGCAATCGATTTCTTTGATCGTCTGCTCGATTATGGAGCATCTTTTTGATATTTGCTCTTCAGTCCAACTCAATTTTACCAGCATCGAAATAGTCCGACTGATTATATTATCTGATTGAGGTAGAGAAATTTTATTATAATCAGGAAAATACTCAAGATTAGATTGAGCAATTCTCATCGGGAAATCCATATTTTTGAAATGGTGCCAGTTTTTCAAATAGTGCCAATTATTATCATACCAATAAAAAGTGCCATCTGCCCCATTATCATTCAGTTTTTGTGCAACAATTCTTGCAGTATTTTCATCAGGAAGCAAAAAATTAACAAAAGTACACGAATCTGCATCATCACTCGGAATATGTCTTAACTCCACTATATCGAATTTTCTTAAAGTATCTTTGATAATTTGGGCATTCCTCTTTTGGATTTCAAGGATTCTATTAATTTTACGTAGTTGGGCTAATCCAACGGCAGCATTCAATTCAGTGTTTCTGAAATTCATACCGATAATAGGATGCGATTCTTTACCGCGATCATTTCCTATATGGTCGTGTCCATGGTCATGGTATTGGTCGGCTTTTGCATAAAGTTCATCATCGTTAGTAATTATTCCGCCACCTTCACCACAGCTAATTGTTTTTACTGAATCGAACGAGAAGCAACCGGCAGTGCCAAAACTACCAGCTGATTTACCATTAAAAAAAGCACCTGTTGCCTGGCATGCATCTTCCAATAAAACCAAGTTATGCCTATCGGCAATTTCTTTAATTTTATCAATCTGTGCCATTGCGCCACACATGTGCACAACCACTATTGCTTTGGTCTTATTGCCGATAAAATTTTCCAATTTTTCAGGGTCTAAGCAAAGTGTATTGTCAATTTCTGCAAAAATTGGTACTGAACCTGCATTTAATACGCCTTCTACTGTTGCAACAAATGTAAAAGGTGGAACTATTACTTCATCGCCATAACCAATACCAGCCGCTGCCATAGCGGTAGCCAATGCTGTCGTCCCACTGGATACCAACAAGCAATGCTTGGAACCTGTAAAATGGGCAAACTCATCTTCGAATAATTTTACTTTCCAATTTCCATTTCTTTTGGCATCAAATCCATACCTGAATAGTACTCCTGAATCAAGTACATCCTGCACTTCTTTTCTTTCTTCATCACCAAATATTTCAAATCCGGGCATCTTGTCCTCTAATTAATCATTTTTAAATAAGGGAAATTGTGTAGTAAATTCCTTTACTTCCTCACAAACCTTATTATGCACAACTTTACTATCAATGTTAGTAATAACTTTATCAATAAATTCAGCAATAGTTTTAAAATCATATTCCTTCAGCCCACGCGTAGTCATGGCAGGAGTTCCAAGCCTGATACCAGAGGTAACCAAAGGTGGCTGGTTGTCGTTGGGAACAGCATTTTTGTTGCAAGTGATTCCTGAGGCATCTAAAGCTATTTCTGCCTGTTTTCCAGTAACACCTTTGTTGCGTAAGTCTACAAGCATCAAGTGGTTATCGGTACCACCACTTACCAAATTATATCCCTTGTCTGATAGAGCATTAGCAAATGCTTTTGCATTTTTTTGAATCTGGTCGGTATATGTGTCGAATTCCCTGGAAAGTGCTTCTCCAAAGGCAACTGCTTTTGCAGCAATAACATGCATTAATGGTCCTCCCTGTACACCGGGCATTACAACGGAGTCAATAACTTCGCCTATAGATTTTACTCTTCCAGATTTTGGTGCAACAATTCCGAATGGATTTTCGTAATCTTTATGTGTCATAATGATGCCACCTCGTGGACCTCGAAGCGTTTTGTGAGTAGTAGATGCAACCACATCGCAGAATGGAAGTGGATTTGATAATTTACCCTTTGCAATTAATCCGGCAGGATGTGCAATATCAGCAAATAAAAAAGCGCCAACCGAATCTGCTATTTCACGGAATTTTTTAAAGTCCATATCGCGTGGATAGGCAGAAGCACCCACAGTGATTAATTTTGGTTTATGCTTCTTTGCTAGTTCTGCAGCTTTATCATAATCAATCAACCCAGTTGCTGGGTTTAATTCATAAGCAACAAAGTTGTATAATTTTCCTGAAAAATTTACAGGGGAGCCATGTGTTAGGTGACCACCATGAGCCAAACTAAGACCCATAACGGTATCACCCGGTTTGATGAAAGTAAAGTAAACCGCCAAATTGGCATTGCTACCGCTATGTGGTTGTACATTAACATATTCTGCTCCAAATAATTCTTTAAGTCTGTTACGGGCAATATTCTCTGCCACGTCCACATACTCGCAACCGCCATAATATCTTTTACCTGGATATCCTTCGGCGTACTTATTTGTTAGAACCGACCCCTGTGCTTGCATCACTGCAGGTGAAGTAAAGTTCTCGCTTGCAATAAGTTCGATTTTTTCCTGTTGCCTTTGGTATTCATTACTGATTGCACTATAAACTTCAGGGTCATTTGACTTTAAAATTTCATACATATTTACGTTTCCTTAAATTTTATATAAACAAAAATAATTGAATCTCAATACATAAAAAATTATATATTTAGAATATTTTTAAAGACAATTATTGAATTAAATAATTATATTATGTTTAAAAGAATTCTAATTGCCAATCGTGGCGAAATCGCGGTGCGGGTAATGCGTTCTGCAAGAGAAATGGGAATAGAAACTATTGCTGTTTATCACGAAGTAGATAAACGTATGCCGTTTGTACAATATGCTGATTTTGCATACCAATTGAGTGGTAATTCTCCAAGAGCTGCCTATCTAGATATTGAGCAGATTCTCGATGTTGCTAAGAAAGCAGATGCCGATGCGATACATCCCGGTTATGGTTTCCTTTCTGAAAGGGCTGAGTTCTCTAAAGCTGTTAATGAATCTGGCATTAAATTTATCGGTCCAATGGCAAGCTCTATTGAAACTATGGGAAGTAAAACTGCAGCTCGTGAATTGATGTCAGCAGCCGGTGTACCAATAGTTCCTGGTACTAAGGAGAAAATTACTGACATGAATAGGGCAAGAGCTATTGCCTCTGAAATCGGCTACCCTGTTTTGTTGAAAGCTGCTGCAGGTGGTGGTGGTAAAGGTATGAGAAAAGTATTCGAATCAACAGAATTGGAACCATCGTTCGAGGCCGCAAGTAGAGAGGCTCTCAAGGCATTCGGTGACGATGCCGTATATATCGAAAAATTTATTGAGCATCCCAAGCACATCGAAATTCAAGTACTTGGTGATGAACATGGTAATTATGTGTATCTTGGTGAGAGAGACTGTTCCATTCAGAGGCGTCATCAGAAGGTGATTGAGGAAGCACCATCAGCAGTACTTGATGAAATGTTAAGACAGAAAATGGGCGAAGTGGCTATTAATGCTGCAAAAGCATGCAATTACTTTAATGCTGGTACTATTGAATTTTTACTTGATAAAGATAGAAATTTCTATTTTTTGGAAATGAATACCAGATTGCAAGTGGAACACCCTGTTACTGAGCTTGTTACGGGAATTAATCTTGTGAAGGAGCAAATAAAAATTGCTTACGGTGAGGAACTATCCTTTACTCAGGATGATATTAAAATCAATGGTTGTGCACTAGAATGCAGGATTTATGCTGAAGATCCATTTAATAATTTTTTGCCCGATACTGGAGTTATAGCATATTACCGTCAACCTGCCGGATATGGCGTAAGAGTGGATAGCGGTGTGGAAACAGGAACAGAAATTTCTATACATTTCGACCCAATGATTTCGAAATTAATTACA
>CAYUZZ010000034.1:0-3947 GCA_964449505.1 uncultured Hyphomicrobiales bacterium
AACACAATTGGTGGTAAACAATTCCTTTCCTTTTGCAATTAATTCTGGCGTGGAATTTGCCACCTCAATAATTTTTACACCTGGTTGAATAACGCCCATTTGCAGAGGAATTGGCGCTGCAACTGTATCGCGGGTCAATTTAACAGCGGGAATTCTATTTAGATATGCGTTATCTAAATTATACACCCAATACATTCCAATTACTATTATTAAAATTAATATAATCGGATAAATCAACCCAATCAAACGAATAGGTTTTTTTATCAAATTAGTATAATTTATTTCATCTTCTGGTCTTTCAATTTTTTGCATAACTTCTCACTTTATAAATGAAATTCTAAACCTTTTTTGAATTTTGGATCGCCAATAGGCATCAAATTTTTATTTCCTGCTACTGTTGTAAATACTACCCATATCAAACCAATCACAAGAATTGGCACTGCAAGTTCAAACCATGAGTAAACAGGACCCATTGCCCCTGCTCTCTTTCCATAATCTGGCATTATCATCCAATACAAATCATAATAGTGGGCAATAAACAACCAAACTGCAATCAATTTCAATCTGAAAGGGTTACTTTTAGATGGACGAGTAAGCAGTGCCATATATGGTATGGCAAATTTTATAAATATCAAACCTATCGATACAGGAAACCATCCATTTGCACCACGTATCATATACCACATTGTCTCGTCGGGTAAATTTGCATACCATATCAACATAAATTGGCTAAAGGCAATATATGCCCAGAAGTTAACGAATGCGAATAATAAAGCACCAAAGTTATAGAAATGGTCTTCTTTAAGGTATTTGCCGAGAAAACCTTGTTCTTTTAAAACAATCGATATAAATGTGATAACTGCCAATGCCGAAACCACCGAGCCTGCAAAGTAATAAACTCCAAAAATGGTAGAAAACCATTTTGGTTCTAAACTCATTAACCAATCCATTGCTACTACAGTTATTGATATTGCAAATATTGGCATAAAGATGGCAGATAACTTTACAGATAATTTATTCACTTTTGGATTCTTGCTTTTGTCTTGCATCATCGACCTTCCAGCAAGTAAGAAGTAAAATAAAAACATTATCACAAAGATTGCTATAGACCTATATATAAAGAAGTCTTTATTCAAGTACGGGGCTTTGCCTGCAAGATAAGTATCGGCTTTCATTAAAGCGGGGTTTAGCCATGTGAATACTGTATCAAGATTCAGTAGTAGTGGCAAAGCCAAAATTGGTACTACGAAGATTAAAGACGCTACAATTTCTGTTACCCTCCTAAAAGGAACACTCCAATCAGCATTTACAATATATTCCAAGGCAATCAAAAATAAGGCACCTAATCCAATACTATATACCCAGGTTAGGGTAATAATCAAATTATAGGATGCTCGTACGTTATCGGAATTGAAGGACAATCCAGTGAGTATAATCCCCAATGCAAGGATCAGCCAACCCATCATTTTTACTTTTGCAGGAATTTGTTTTTTCTCGTATAATATTACATTTTCACTTGTACTCATTTTAAATCCTCCTCTTTTGCATTCATAGCCCTTTCTAATGCTCTAACATATAACACAATTTGCCAGCGTTCATTTTCATTTATTTGTTTAGAGTAAGAGGGCATTGTATTTTGTCCCATAGTTATTACGTGGAAAATATGGCCGTCCTCCCAATTGCGTACACGGTCGGAGTGAAGGCTTGGTGGATTCGGAAATTGACCGTTTAATCTGGATTGACCGGTACCATTATAGTCGTGGCAAGGACTGCAAAAAGTATTAAACTTTGCTTTGCCCGCACTTAGGTTAGCTTCAGTATATTCCAATGGATTAAGCAAATATTGCTCGGCAAGCAAAGCACTATCTGCAGGATAGGGATACGGCTTGGAGCCTTTTGCAACAGTTCCCGCAACAGGTTCTCGCATAGAAAACCCATCAGGGAAGAAATTAGTCATAGCCTGAGCACTCAATTTTTGCTGCTTCATCATCCAATTAAATGGCTCCATAAATATAGCTTTGTTCAGTAAATAGTAGGTTGCTGACGAACTTATTATTGCTATTATCGCAAGACCAAGAATAAACTTTGGCTCAAAAATTACTTTCTTTGTATTTAATTCCTCGTTATCCCAATAAATTTCCGTGATATTGTAAGCACCCAATGATTGGAAAAAATTTTTAACATCTTCCATATTAAACTTGGGGTCGTTTGATTCGATAACCATACCATATTTATCGGAAGAAACCGCTTTCATATAATCGGTATCGTGCAATGGATGGCTGTTGTTAGGGAATTTAAAAAATATAATAATCATCGAAACTACTGTACCAACGGAAGCCAAAAGGACGGTCAATTCAAATGTTACAGGAATAAATGCCGGTAAGGAGAAAAAGGGTTTGCCGCCAATATTGTTGGGATAAGCAACCGACATTGTCCAGTACATTAGCAAGAGGGCAATTGTAGCACCAGTAACACCTAATACAAATGCAAAATAACCAAGTGGGGAGCGAGCCAATTTCATGGCATTGTCCAAACCATGCACGGGATAAGGTGTATGAATATCAAATTTTTTGTAACCAGCCTTGTTAACTTCTTTGGCTGCATTAGTAATTTCATCTGGAGTATTAAATAATCCACCTATTGAATGTAATATTTTGTTGTCCATTAGTGTTCCTCCTTGTGACCTAATTCGTGGCGACTTGGTTGCGAGCCATCTATCACAGCTTTTACTTCTGCTATTGAAACAACTGGCATTGTACGTGTAAATATTAATAATAAGGTAAAAAATAAACCGAAGCTACCAAGCAAAATACCGAAATCGGTTAATGTTGGAGTGTAATAATCCCAACTTGAGGGCAGATAATCTCTTGATAAAGATGTTACTGTTATAACAAATCTCTCGAACCACATACCTACGTTCACAAACATGGCAATCACAAACATAAAAGGTATGTTCCTTCTTAATTTTTTAAACCAGAAGAATTGTGGTGATATTACATTACAACTTACCATTATCCAATAAGCCCAAGAATATGGTCCGAATGCTCTATTAAGAAAGGCGAAGGATTCTGAATCGTGTCCGCTATACCAGGCAATAAAGAATTCCATTCCGTAAGCATAGCCGACCATCATACCTGTAACTATTATTATCTTGTTCATTCTTTCGAGTGTATCCACTGTGATGATATGCTCCAAATCGAATACTTTTCTGATAATCACAAGGGCATTTTGAACCATCGCAAAACCAGAAAATACCGCACCTGCAACAAAGTATGGTGGAAAGATAGTGGCGTGCCATCCTGGGACTATAGATACGGCAAAATCGAACGATACAATTGTGTGCACAGATAACACAAGAGGTGTTGCAAACCCTGCTAATACTAAATACATCATTTCGTAGTGTGACCAATGTCTATTGGAAAATCTCCAGCCCAAACTAAGTACCGAATATGCCAATTTTTTGATTTTGTCAACCATTGTATTGTTAGCTATTCTATCTCTCATTGTTGCAAAATCAGGAATTAATCCTACATACCAAAATATCAACGATACGGTAAAATAGGTTGACACTGCAAATACGTCCCACAGCAAAGGAGAAGTAAAATTAACCCAAAGTGAATGTTGGTTTGGATAAGGGAACAAATATCCGGCTAACCATGGACGTCCGGTGTGAATTAGGGGAAATATTGCTGCTGTCATAACTGCGAAAATTGTCATTGCTTCGGCAAAACGAGCAATACCTGTTCTCCATTTTTGACGAAAAAGGAATAATATTGCAGAAATCAAGGTACCTGCGTGACCAATACCTACCCAGAAAACGAAATTTACTATTGGAAGAGCCCATCCCACAGGATTATTGTTACCCCACATACCAGTACCACGATAGATGGAAACACCAAGTGCAAATGCTCCAATCATTAATAATGTTGAAGAAAATCCAATAGCGA
>CAYUZZ010000034.1:3957-12252 GCA_964449505.1 uncultured Hyphomicrobiales bacterium
TTTCTTATTTGGAAGCTCATTCATCGGTTTGATGATAGAGGCATCAACTTCTTTTAAAGAGGGTTTTCCTTTAATTACTGTTGGTTCATAAGCCATATCAGTTGTGCTCACTGTGTACCTCCTCCTGTAGATTTATGTTTCTTAATTTTGCTATATATGTTACGTTAGGTCTTGTATTGACTGTTTCAAGTACATAGTATCCAAGAGGATGTTCTCTTAACTTGGCGATATCAGAAGTTTTGTCGTTCATATCGCCAAATGTAATTGCCGATGATGGGCAAGCAACCTGACATGCAGTTCTTACATCTGTTCCTGCTACTGTTCGGCCTTCTTTTAGTGCGTCTTGCCGTGCTTCTTGGATTCTTTGGACACAGAAAGTACATTTTTCCATTACCCCACGTGAACGAACGGTAACTTCGGGATTATTTACCAACTCCAATGTATCTTTCCTGTAATAGCCGTCGGCAAAATCATTTCTGAAGTCAAAGAAATTAAATCTTCTTACTTTATATGGGCAGTTATTGGAGCAATAGCGTGTTCCCACACAACGATTATATGTCATCTGATTTAATCCATCAGGACTATGAGATGTTGCTACCACGGGGCATACATTTTCGCATGGTGCTTTGTCGCAATGCTGGCACATCATTGGTTGCAGAGAGGTAATTGGTTCTTCGGGTGTACCAGAAAAATATGTATCTATTCTCATCCAATGCATTTCACGTCCACGTGCAACTTGGTCTTTGCCCACTATTGGAATATTATTTTCTACATTACAAGCGGCAACACATATTCCACAGCCTGTACACTTATTCATATCAATTCCCATCGCCCATTTAACACCTGTGTATTCAAATAATGGGTAGATAGTGTGTATATCGTAATGATGATGCCCCAACAAGTGAGATTTTTCTTTATCTAGTGCTTCTTTCAATTCTTCGGGTTTGCCTTGATATTCGGCTTCCAATTTCTTTTTTGCATTTTCATAATTTAAAGTGAAATTCTCGTAGAAATTTAATGTATAGTCCTGAATAATATGGCGTTTGCGGTGAATATCCTTTACAAATTCGTCATCCAGGGCATGGTGCTCTTGTGTGGAGATTAATTCATATTTGTCACCAGTTTTCTCTATTGTTGCGTTGGTGTATAGTCTATCTGAAAGTCCCCCATCAATTGACAATAAGGAATTTGCATTCAAGCCAACACCTGTGCCTATTTCTCCGGCTACCGTTCTACCGTAGCCAAGTTCGATAGAAACAAAATCGTCTAACATACCAGGTTGTATCAAAATGGGAAACATCAGCTTTCTTCCATTTATTTGGAGCTCTATCATATCGGTAATGCGGTCATTGTTATCTTCTGCAAACTTCAAATCATATTTCTTGGCAGTGGCAGGTGACAATGCGGCATAATTATCCCAGCAAGCTTTGGTTATTGGATGTGGAATTTCCTGAAGCCAACCATTATTAGCTTGCTTTCCGTCCCTTAGGTAGAAGGCGGGTTTAAATAATACTGTGATGCCCTTGGTTTCAATATTTAAATTCTTTTCCTTAAACACTTCCGCATTAAATCCAATCGGAGCAATTGCTGTTTCGCTAAACTCTACAATACCGTCATGCAAAGCAGAATACCAAAATGTATTGAAATCAAGTCCTTTGTTGAGAGTGGGGAAAATGTTTGCTCCCCAATTTTCCATCATATATTTATGGTAAATATCGTGTGTAAATGCAGCAACATCGTCTTGCATCCAATTTAGCAATACAGCTTCTTTCTGTCTTGTATCATGGAGGGGTGCAATTATAGGTTGTTGCAAACTGATAATTCCAGTTCTTAATTGAAAATCACTCCATGATTCGAATTGATTATTTATTGCAATAACATATCTGCTATTTAGAACTGATTCATTTGGTAATTCTATCATCGAAATTAGATTGGGAACCTTCTGTACAGCTTCCTTATATTTTAGATTTTCTGGTAGAATGTATGCAGGATTTGAATCGAAATGAATCAGTACTTCTACATTTCCATTGTTGATTTGCGTAACCAAGTTTTTCCATTCATCTTTAGTTGTATATTCTAATTGCAATAATTCGGCGTTTTCGAAATTAAATAATTCATTGTTACCAAGAACGTTGTTTATTAAATTTACTGCCAGATGTACTTCGTATGGCATTGATTCGCCAGCAGTAAATAAAACTCTACCCCTTTTGATAGCAATATCTCTAATTAATTCATCAGAAGCGGTTCTCTTAAAGCCAAATTTTTCTATGAATTTACCAAAATTATATTTGCTTAAATCAATATAATTTGACACTCCGGCAGGTAGTTGAAATCCATGGGAGTTTGTCATTAAGCTAAGCAAAGATAGTATAAATTCAATTTGATTGGAAGGACTAAGTTTAAATCTGTGGTCAGCATTAGCGCCAGTAGTGCTATAATCAGATTCAACAGAATATAATCGATTAAATTGCACAAGATTATTCACATCGCGGCGGGAAGTAAATTGACGAATTTGTTCTGGCGTAATTCCTTCGGCACCCAGAAAATCATTTTCAAGTGCTACAATCACATCAGCTTTGTCCCACCTAACCGAAGGAATGTTATTTGTACCATAAACATCTTGATAGGCTTTCTTTTTATTTTTATCATCAAACAATTCAAATGAATATACTTTGAACGTTGGATATTTAATTGCATAGTCATTAAATAATTTTTTTTGGGTTGGAGAAATTACTTTGCCTGTAACAAGAGCAATTTCCTTATTATTTTTAACAGCTTTATTTAATTTCTCTTTGATTTCCTTATCAAGTAAATCCCATTGGGTTCTTGGCAATTCATTCTGGAATAGAATCAACTTACTGTCAGATTTTTTAATTGGAAAGCGAAGTCTTCCGGGGTCATACAAATCCAGTATAGATGCCTGAGCACCGGCGTCTATTTTACCTCTAAAAATAGGATGCTCCGGATTGCCATCAACTTTAATGGGTCTGCCCTCGCGTGTCTTTACCAACACACCAGTGCCATCATTAAGAGTTGAAGCATAATAGTTAGCCTTACCGTAAGTAACACTATCGGGCTTTTTATTATACGTTATGATTTCGCCCTTGTCATAATAATCAGAGCAGGCGGTGGTTAGTAATGCAGATGTAGCCCCCATAGCTGCAATAAATTTACGTCTCGATTTATCAGGTAAAGTATTGACATCGAATTCGTCAGTAACCCCATTTGTGAATTCATGCTTAGATTTCTCCTGCGAACCCACATCGTTACTGTATTGCTTAAGACTTTTCCAAAAGTTAGTATCATTTTTTATCATGCTATTTGCTCCTGTTTCGTCTAATTGCTAATGGATGAATACTAACTCTGTCTTTTTTATCCTCATTCTTGGTTTGTCTCGAGGCAAACACCAGTTTGGGAAAGAAGTTCCAAAGAAATAAACCGGTACTACTTATTCCGGCCATTTTAAAAAACTTTCTTCTATTATTCATCATGTTTTGATTTATATTATTGTTAATTTTTTCCACTTCTATCCTCCTATCTTTAACGATGACATGCATTGCAATAAGTTGGTCCCTTGTTTATCACTCCTTGCATTTGTGGCATTCTTTGGTGTGGATTTCTGTGACACTCCAAGCACGCTCCCATTGTAAATGAGTGTGACTGCTGCACCACTTCCATTTTCCGCACATTGCCATGGCAGTTTTCACAATCTATACCCTTGTTCACGTGTACACTATGATTGAAATATGCGTATTCGGGCACTCTATGAACTCTTTTCCAAGGAATAGGTTTATTGTTGTTGTAGTAATCTGTTAATTTTATTATCTCAGGTCGGTCGGTACGCGCTAATTTATGACAATTCATACAAATATCTGTGGCGGGAATACTGGCATGGCGTGTTTTGGTAACACTTGTGTGGCAGTATTGACAATCAATCGCCATATCGCCTGCATGAATTTTATGAGAAAATTTAATAGGTTGCTCAGGAGTATAGCCAACACCGTCTCGCTCTGGCTTTGCAACAAAATATGTTATTGCAAATGATGACAAAATTACGAAGACAGTTAGGGGTAGCTTTACTTTTAGTGCATAATCAAGTACTGTTTTCTTCACAACTTACCTATAATTAGTTTCTAATTTTTTTTAAAATATCTGTGATTATTTTTCTTCAATCACAATTAATTCAATTTTTTTCCTGGCTATTAAGCAATATAACAATTTTAAATTAATCTTTCAAATACCGCTTATACCAAAATACCAAAGTATTACTTTTTTATAAATCATACAATAGCTAAATTCAAAATTACAGTAAACAATCTAATAACTTAGATTTAATTAAAATAAATTAATCTATTTAGTGACAACAGCTACCGCCCTCACTTATCACTGTATCTGGTAGTATTGGGCTAATGAAAGGTATTCCAAGGTTCAGACCCCTCAAAATCAGCAATACTGCCACTATTCCGATGGCGTAAGGAATTGCTTTATTTATTTTTATACGAAAGTTTGGAGTAATTAAATTTTTCGAAAAATAAACTACTGCAAGCATGGGTATAGTCCCAATTCCAAATGCAAACATAAATAATGAACTATTAAGAATATCTGCCGATGCGAGCGAGCCAGCCAGTGCAATATATACCAATCCACAGGGTAAAAATCCATTCAGCATACCAATAAATAACAGGGTTAATCGGCTCTTCCGCTCCAACAAATTTCTAAATTGCATTTTTATACGAACAATTACCTTGTTAATTCCCTTAGTATCGTTTACAAATGCGTAATACTTTTTTGGAATAAACAACAGCAATAGCATAATTATTCCAAGTCCGATTGACAAATAATCCTGAAATCCTGCCAGTCGCACCGATACGCCCAAAAGCCCCAGCACCAGTCCCATCAAGGTATAACTAATAGTTCTTCCAAAGTTATATAAAATCCCGTCTAAGGCAATAGCACCCTTGCTATCACTGATATGCGGAACTGCCATTACCAGCGGACCGCACATACCCAAGCAGTGAAAACTGCCCAGTATCCCTATCGTAAAACCTGTCCAAACAAAGGTATCCATAATTTAACCTAATCAAAAAACTACAATTTCTTCATTATAAAAAGCAGAGTCACCAGCAGCCCAATCAATTTTTAATTTCCATAAGCCTTTTTTTAGTTTATCGGTTGGTATAATAAATTGGTTTAAGCTATCAGGTTGTAATTTTACTTTAAAATCAAGTTTCGATTCAGAAGGACGGAAAAATAATATTTCTCCGCTTAATTTCTGTGCCTTCAAATTAGCTGGAAATTGGATTAGTATGGCATTATCATAGCTTAGTAATTCCAATTTTTCGCTTAAATTATTAGTTCTCTGAATTTTGTCAACTTGATTTTGATATTTAATTTCCTGTTCATAATAATTATCATCTACCAATTCTACCCTTTGGAATGTTGACCAAACAACAAATGAGACCAAAACAATAACAAACAGTATATAAAATGCAGGTACAAGTACTCCCCAGTTACCAATTATCCTCATTAATGTTCCTCATCTTTATGTTGTTCATCTTTGTGTTTTTGGTCTTCATTTTTATGTGAAGGAAAATGGTCCATACCTGGAACAGGACCAGTAAATCCTGCTGAAATTTTCTCTATTAGTTTATCGCCGCTATACAGCCCGATTAATATGTTATTTCGTGTTTGAGAAACATTTTTTCTTTCTACCTCCACCAGTAAAGTTGCATCGAGAACTCCGCCAGCATCAATTTTCATTTCTTTCCCGCCAATTACTTTTATAGTGCCAGCGATCTCCATCAACTTAAGGTTCAGTTCCATGGGCTCGAAAGATTTGTTGATAAGAGTAACGGTATAAATATTGGCAATATGCTCTTCGTCGGTAAATTGGAATGTTGAGCCTTTTGCTTTGAGAATCGTAGCCTCTACCTGACTTCTGTTTGTCATTAAATATATTACTAAACCAATCAATAATGCTAAAACAACAGAATAAAGGATCATTCTCGGTGTATATCTAAAACGAGTCCCTTCTTCAATATTATTCAAGGAAGCATATTTGATTAATTTATTTGGACGCTTAACCTTTGTCATTACATCATCGCAAGCATCAATGCAGGCAGTGCAATTTACACATTCTAATTGTGTACCGTTACGTATATCGATTCCGGTAGGACATACACGCACACAAGCACCACAATCAATGCAATCGCCTGCTGCTTCGCTCTGCTGCTTTTTAAATTTCTCCCGTTTTTCACCTCTTTTATAATCATAAGCAACCACAACGGTACTTTTGTCAATTAACACTGACTGCAATCTACCATAGGGGCAAACGAATGTACAAGCCTGTTCTCTAAACCAAGAATAGACAAAATAAAATGCTGCCGTATTGCCAACTATTGCAACAAATGTACCTACGTGTACAAATGGTCCCTCGCTAATCATCAATGACAATTTGTCTATGCCAATAATATAGGATAGCACAAGATTACTAATTAAAAATGCAAGTGTGAGAAAGATGCCGTGCTTTGCAACCCTTTTGAGAAATTTCTTGCCGTCCATCGGTGCCTTGGCTAATTCCATCTGCTGCTTTGCATCACCCTCTATCCAATACTCAATTTTGCGGAATACCATTTCCATAAAAATTGTCTGTGGGCAAGCCCAGCCGCACCAAATTCTACCATAGACAGCTGTAAACAAAACCGCAAAGATAACAAGAGCAAGAAAGCTAAGGGCAAATATGTGAAAATCCTGGGGCCAGAATATTACTCCAAAAATTATAAATTTCCTTTGAAGTACATCCAACAATACAAAAGGATTTCCATTCAATTTAATAAATGGCAAAATAACCATTATTGATATCAAAAATACTGCAACTATTGCACGCCATTTATGGTAATTTCCAGAAGGTTTTTTGGGATAAATCCAAATTCGCTTTCCTTGTTTATCAATATTACTAACCCTGTCTCTAAACGAGACGCCTGTTTCGGTGATTAAACTATCCTCTTCGTAAATACTATCGGACAAATCACCATTTAGAGTTTTCAACTCTTTGAAAGTTTTAGCCATTTTAATTAGAACCTTTTATTTTTGCTCCCAAATATCGCCTTGGGGAGCTTTTCCGTTTGCAGGATTAGTACCCTGCAATGTTAAAACAAAACTTGAAACCTTTTGTATCTGTTCGGGATTTAAAATAGGTTTCCACGAAATCATACCTTTTTCTGGGACACCGTTAATCACAGTACGCATGACATTTTCAATGCCACCTCCATGAATCCAATATTGGTCAGTCAAGTTAGGACCAATTCCGCCTTCACCAGCACCACCATGGCATGAAATACAATTTGTTTGGAACACTTCCTTGCCACTTTCAATGTCTTTTGGATCGGAAAGAGCAACAAATTTTACGCTTTCCCACATTTTTTTCATTTTTGCAGCAGCTGCTTCTGCACCAGCTCCTGTTTGCTTAAACTCAGCAAGATATTCCTGTTCCTGATTATTACCCATACCCGCCACATGATAATAGAGCATATAGGCAACTGCCCAAATTACACAAATAATAAAAAGAGAAACCCACCATCCTGGCAGTGGATTATTGTATTCTAAGATTCCGTCATAGTTATGGTCTAATATTTTATCTTCTACTTTTGCCATTTTTATTCTCCGATTTTTGATTTGGAAAATTCATCATTTTCTAATGGTAAATTACTAATATAATCAATTGTTGTTTTCTTCATATTATAGGTATATATGATTACGCCCACAAAAATCACAAAAAATAAAATCATTGCAACTATGGGATAAATTGTAATACCCTCTACATGACTAAATATATTTCTAAACATAATTTATTTGCTTAATGATTGTAATTTAATATCTGACTGCACATTGTTCTTGCCCTTTATGTCGATTCCTAATCTTTGTAAGTATGCAGTTAGAGCTATAATTTCTTTTTTAGGAGAAACCTCGATGCCAGAATTTTTCAGATCGTTGCTAATATCAGTAGCTTGTGTATTTATATCTTTGTCCGCTATCAAATCATAACCTTTTGGATATGGAACACCCATAAACTGCATTGCTTTAATTTTTGCACCAATATCCGAAATCGAATAATCGTCTTCTATAATCCAAGGAAATCTTGGCATAATAGAGCCAGGGGATATGGACTGTGGATCGTACATGTGCTGGTAATGCCAAGCATTGGGATATTTGCCCCCTTCACGATGCAAATCAGGACCAGTTCGTTTGGATCCCCACTGGAAAGGACGGTCATAAACAAACTCTCCAGCCTCAGAC
>CAYUZZ010000035.1:0-12213 GCA_964449505.1 uncultured Hyphomicrobiales bacterium
CAATCACCAATCCGAAGATTAGCAAAATCAGTCCAAGAAAAAAAACAATACCTACTTTTACTTCTTTGGAAATGTTGTTATCTAACATAAATTTTTAGATTTTGCCTATTTTGTAAATTAAAAAATTAGAAATTAGTTTTCATGTACTTAAACGCACTACAAAAGACTAAATTTAATAAAAATAATTAGAGAAAAGACCTGTTTTGAATAACTAAAATGGAATATCTTCGCCTTTAACAGGTCGGTAGTCTTCGTCATCAAAGATGTTATCGAAATTATCGTTGTCATCGCCATTGTATTCATCAGTAATCAAGTCGTAGCCATTTCCGTTTTCTTTAGTCTTTTTATTATCCAGTAACAACATATTATCAGCAAGAATTTCTACTACGTGTCTTCTATTATTGAACTTATCGTCAAATGTACGTGTTTGTATTCTTCCCTCAATATAAATTCGCGAACCTTTTTTTACAAGTTTTTGTATCACCTCTGCTAATCCACGCCATGCCACAATAGTATGCCAATCTGTATGTTCTTTAACTGCACCATCGCGGTCTCTCCAAGATTCAGATGTTGCCATTCTGAACGAGGCAACTGGAATTCCACTCGGTGTGTGTTTCATTTCAGGGTCTTGACCCACATTGCCGATTAGCATTACTTTGTTAAGTGTTCTCGACATTACATTTCTCCCTTAGCTAATTCATTACTTAACACAACAATTTATTAAAATAAAGACGTAATAACAACGATTTATTTAAAAAAAAATAATTTTCCTAACAAGGAAAATTATCAATATAGAAAATATGACAGGTGAAGATTAAATTTCTTGATCAACTCTTGTAGCCACTTCAGCAATTACTTCAGTTTGATTATAATAACCACTTTGCAATCTTTGTAAAATAGGTTGCAATTTACGAGACTCTTCAGATATTTCCAAAATATCACCATTACCTTTTTTTACGGAAGATTCTTCGGATTTATATTTGCTTTTAACATCCGATTTTAACTTTCTTTCGTAATCTACTTTGCTTGTGTTCGAAAAATCTACTTTCATTGTTTTATTTAGAATAAATTAATAAAGCTCTTTGTTTACTTAAATTCTTCAACTGTTCACCGTAACTTTCTGTTATTTTTTTTAAACTTTTAATATTATCATTCTCAATAATATTAATATCGGCAATAATTTTAAAATATTTAGTTTTATTTTCTAAAAAAAATAAATTCCATTCATCTTTATTTTGATTTTCAATCAAATTATTAATAATTAGCTCTCTTTCAGCATATAGTTTATTAATTTTAATATTATCCGAATTAATATTAAATTCTTCGAGAAACTGACTGATATTAAGGGATAAACTAAATATCCGATCCAGCATTCCGATAATTAAACTATCAAATTTTTGTATCTGCAATTTGTCCACTGCCCAAGTTTGAACTTACTATTCTTGCAATTTTCAAAGCCACGTCTGGAGGCAATTGTCTCACAATTTCATTGGTGTCGCTATCAATCATTTTAATTATCATTTTATTCAGTTCCTTATCTTTAGAGAATTCAATTGTTAAATTGCTCTCTCTAAGGGTTTCTTGTAGTTTTTTCTGAATATCTTCATAATTTACTTTTTTGCCTTTTTCTTCTTGATTAGTTGCCTTTTGGGTTTTTTCTCCACTATCTAATTCAGCGGATTTAACTGCAGTTGACTGTTCACTTGCTTTAGGCTTGCTACTGTAATCAAAGTCTTTCTCAACGTTGTTAAGACTTTCAATTATAATTGCTGGTAGTCCGGTTACTGCGCTTATCATTTTTAATTTACCTTAAATATTATTGTAACAGGCTATTATATCCACTTGTATCAGTCTGGAATGTGCTTAGTAAGCTCATCTGTGATTGAGCCTGATTCAGAGCTTTCATATAACCCAAATATTGTTTCCTAAGTCCTTCTGCCTGTATGTCTATTCTATCCTTTACTTCATTTGTTCTTTGCGTTGTTAGGTCTATTTGTGAATTTAACGAACTTGTTCTTGAAGTGATTAATCCACTATCACCCTTAAATGGTTCGATAGCTTTACTTATTTTGCTGATAAAACCGTCAGTGCCGGTAAATAATTCAGCTACCTTTGTTGGGTCAATTTTCAACTGGTCTTCAAGAGCAGTAAGGTTAGTTATACTTAGTAATCCGTTGGTACCAGATTTGATTCCTATATCTGATAAATACTTAGGTTCATCGCTTGTTGCGTAAGGATTTAAGTTACGGGTGGAACTGTCACGAATACCTGTCAAAAAGCTATTAACAGCCGAGTCACTTCTTCTAATAGTGGGATTTGACTGTATAAATGAAAGAATATCATTGATATTTTTTAAAAGTGGTTCGATGAAACTCTTTACGCTGTCTGTATTGACTTCTGTTGTTAGGTTCAATTCGACATCTTCTGCATTCTGAGCTTTTATAAGGTTAAATGTGATACCTTCAATAGCATCATCAATAGTATTCGAGGGTCTTGTGATAGTGATATTATCAACAGTTATTTGTGAATCTAGCAAACTATAGTCCGCAGTTTTATATCCAGCACCCGTATTCGAAGATAGTGTGCGATTACTTGAATTTGAATTTAGATTAGCAGTGTCTAATCCAATTTGTGATAAAATTGATGAATCTGAAAATTGTATCCTATTTGTGGTACCAGTTTCGCTTGAGGTGAATGACAATCTACCTGTAGTCAGCGAATCCTTCACAAAGGAAGCTTTTATGCCAATATCTTCAGTATTATTTATTGCCTCGGCAATTTTTTTCATTCCTGTTTCAAATGTTTCAGTTCCCTCAAGATTCACCGAAACTGATTTGATTGAACTGCCTATCGTAATATCAAATGTATAGTCGCCGGCAGCAATACCAAATGAATCAGTCAAATTTTTTCTTTCTGAAATTAATACATCTTTGGTAGCAAGTCTTTCAACTTTTGTAGCAATAATACCAAGATTAGCATCTGCGGTTGCGGTTGCCGTAAGATATGTACTGTCGGTTGAACTTACTTTTCTGCTTTCGAAATTAGTATTGGCGTTAGAGGCTGTAAACTTATCTACTGTGGATACCAAAGAATTTAATCTTGAGTTAAGACCATTAAAAAATGTACGCTTGGTTTCAAGCGTTGATTTTCGGGTATCAAGTTGTTGTACGCGACTTTGCTGGGAACTCTTGAAAGCCTCCACAAGTAAATCCAGCTGGCTTTGATTACCACCACTTATACCACTTAAAATATCAGCCATTTTTATTGCTCCTCACTTACTCTAATTTAAATGCTTGAGACCACGATGACCTCAGTTCAGAAATTATATTATAAGCATCGTCAAATTTTTTCTGAAATATACATCTTTGGCAATATTCATACAAGCGATAAAGACGGGTAGCAGTTTCTTCGTATTCGAAATTCAGTGCACCCATCAATTCAATTAGAACTTTGCTCATTTTTGTAACATCTTGTCTTTTGCAACTAACAAGGAACAAATCGTACATTTTCAGAATAATTTTTTCCTTACTCCAAGAAAGTACTTCTTGCTCCAGATAAGCCGGAATTTTACCTTTATCTTTTCCGCCTCCGTAAACCTTAGAGGCAGCCAGTTGTTGAGCATTATTTGCCATAATTCATCCTGATAATTTAATAAACCAATGCACGAAAGACAGAGTCCGTTCCATCTTTCGTGCAAAAATCGTGCCTAATCAGTTACAGAATTTTATCTAAAAAGTTGTAAAAAATTCTGTGGCTGCTGATTAGCCTGTGTTAATGACACTAAAGATGCTTGTTGTAAAAACTGTGATTTAATCAAGCTTAATTGTTCCTGTGCAACGTCTGCATCTTCAATTCTTGATATGGCAGCATTATAATTGGTAATCTGTGATGTTAATAGATTTTCCTGAGAAGATAATCTAACATCTATACCACCAAGATAAGCTGCAACTTTGTTAACATTATCTATTGCCTGTGACAATGAAGTCAGAGTTTGTGAAATGTTAGTATTAGAGAATATACCAAGGTCACTTGTAGAAATTGAATTCAATGATTCGAGTGACAAACCTGCTACACCACCAAAATTACCTGTTACACCGCCTGCTGATGATAATGCAGAGCTGGTAGCATTTAAATTGAAATCATTTGAAGCAGAACCAGTAATATTATAGTCTGTATTATCGGTAGCTAAATTTATTTCAATAGTCAATAAATTGTTATCAGCATAAAATCCAATTGTCCAATCACCAGTATAGGCGCCCTGTAATAATTGCTTGCCGCCAAACGCTGTAGAATCAGTGATAAACTGAATCTGCTGCGATAAACGATAAGAAGCTTTTGCTAATGCAACCTTTTCATCTGTTCCTAATGCACCAGATGAAGCTGTTGCTGCATTTGTTTTAACATCATTCAACAGAGTTTGCATTTGATCAAGAGCATCCTGTGCAATTGCTGTTACATTCTTTGCTTCACCAACTGCATTTAATGCAGACTTTAGTGAAGAATTACGTGCAGCCAATGATCTTGATGTAATGTAACCTGCTACGTCGTCGGCAGCGGAATTAATTCGTTTACCAGTTGATAATCTTAACTGGCGTAATGCTATATCGTTGTTTGAAGACAATAAAGCATTGTATGCATTCTCTGCCGGTGTGTTAGTTCTTATTCTAGAACCACCCGAAATTGCTGTTGGCATAATAAACCTCCGTGTATTTTGTAAAGTTTAGGGCATCCTGCCAACTATTAATTATATCCTTTCTAAAACAAATATCGACATTATATTTTATAACTTTAGCGATTTTTCAAAAAAAGTTCAAAAAAAGTTAAAAAAATTTATTTTATATTTTCCCACTTAATTCCACTTATTTTTATCGCATTATCCGAAAAATTTTCAACTATCATAAACTCGGTTGCCGGCTTAGTTAATTCCTTTATTTCTATTTCGGTACAATTCAATTTTACCTTTAAATAATTTCCATCATTTGTGATATCGGCAAGTATTTTATTGTTTGAAAAATTCAGCAAACCTCGTTTTGCAACTTTATTATCAACCGACAAAATGTAAGAATTATCATAAATGAATAATGAAATTCCTATTTCAGGGGTAAAGTTGTGTTTTACTGTTCGGAAATTTAACCTTAGTGTAGGATTTTTTATAAATTCAATGTTAAATTTTATCCTTTGGTTGCTGACGTTAAATGCCCGCAATGTGGCTATTAAAGTATCTGTAAGTATAAAAGAGTTTTCGTTTACTCTTTCAAAGTTTCTATAATTTCCAACCAAAGTTCCCGAAATCGAATTAACATCATCAGCCCTGTTCAGCATAAAAACGTCAGGGGCACATGAGAGCAATGATGTAAGAAATATAAAGTATAAGTATTTCATTTAAAATATCTTAGCTCAGTTTTGTCAAACAATCTATCGTAGAAATTAACACTAATTCCTATGTAAAATTTAGAAAAATCGTATGATATGCCCAAATTATTCAAAATATCATTACCAAGGCTCAAATCTTTCGAAGCATTAATGTATCCAGTATTTAAACTTAAATTGAATATTTCATTTAATCTTAAGTTCAATCTGGCTCCTAAATTTACTGAATACATTGGATAATAGCCCATTTCGAGAAATGGTTCTAAAATTAGTTCATTTGGGATTAGCGTGTGCCAATATCCAATTCTTATGGGAAGCACAGAAATAGCGTAGTTATTTTTGCCAGCAGTTAAAACGCTAAAGAATGTAGTACCAGCATAAATTTTATAATCTAAAATGGGTAGTGCTATATTAGCATTTGCCAATTTAAGTTCAAAACCTTTTAGAATGGCACTCTGTGGGTCTTTGACGGCAAAAACCGATTCGTCAGCATTGGAATTCAGCAGGGTGAATTGCAAAAAGCCTACATTCCATGATGAATGTTTGTAATCCTTCCATTCAATTTCCAAATCTTCATCTACGTTCAAAAAATCAAGATAAGATGCACCAATTCCAAAATAAGGAAATACTATAGATTGCCCTTCTTTAGTAAAGTCATTATTGCGGATTTGGGGCAGGTAAGGAGGATTGTATCCCAAAGCCAGTCCAACATAAGTTCTTAGATTTAATCCTCCGATAGAACCAATATCTAAACTAGTTGCAAGATTTACATACATCGATGGGTAAAGTGAAATTCCGAAAGAAGGTGTGATAGTTAAATAAGGTATATCATCTTTTAAAAAAATTCTTTTTCTAATATAAAATGGTGAAATACCAGTTAATAAATTCTCACCTCTGGCATCTGGAAGCAACATCTCGAAAGCAGAAATACCATAAGTCCAAGATGGTGAATCATCAAACCAACGAAGTCTCCATTCAAATATTCCAAATCTATATATACCTCCGGTAAATACTTTGCCGGTTCCACCCCGATTAGAGCTTGATACTTCATCGAAATTTGGCATTATACCGAATAATCCTGTTCCTATTCCAAAATCTGAGCTACCACCAATAGTGCCAATACTTTCAAAAAATCCTGCCCTTATAAAGTTAGGATAATATCTGAATACGTTAGAATCTCGTTGAACCATATCCCTTTCTTCTGTAATCACCCTTGATGAGGGGAAGATAACTCCATTATCCCTTGTACCTGGTGCATTTTGTATTGTACTTACACGAGTGGTGTCGATTTCGGTAATTGTATATAAATCCTTCTCCTCTCTGGTTAATGACGAGCACGAAAACAAGCCCGAAATTATTGAGGCAACTATCAATAATCTTAAATAAAGCATATTATTTTACATTAAAATTTAAAGAAATAAAAGTTCCTAATTCAGCAGTAATTCTATCCCCAGATTTAATTTTTCCAACCCCCTCTGGAGTTCCAGTGAAAATAATATCTCCAGCTTTCAGAAAAAATACTTCCGATAAATATGAAATCAGTTGAGTTACACTCCTTTCCATTTCTTGAGTATTTCCAGATTGTTTCAATTCATTATTTATCGACAATTTTAGGTCGAAATACGAGTTTGCAGGAATTTCACTTGCAGGAACAATATTAGAAATTGGTGCTGAATTTCTAAACCCCTTGGCAAGCGCCCAAGGTTTGCCACTTTGCTTGGCTTGAGCTTGGATATCTCTTGCAGTAATATCCACACCGACAGCATATCCGGCAATGTATGAAGATGCTTCCTCTGGTCTTACATTTTGACAATCTTTTCCAATAACCACCACTAACTCAACTTCATAGTGAACGTTCTCACTAAAATCAGGTAAATTTACTGTGCCACCATCGATGATGAGTGCCTGAGGTGGTTTTAGGAAAATTATCGGATTATCGGATACTTTAGAGCCCATTTCGGCAGCGTGTTTAGCATAATTTTGCCCAACACAGAACATAGTTCCAGCATTTATTTTTTCCCCATTAGTAAAAATTAATTCATACCCGTTCATATTTATCTCCAATTTTTTGAATTTATCTAATTGGAATTTGGGGAAGCAATTGTTCTTCCTCCGATTCCGGTTCACTTTCAATACGTTTTTTTTGTGCATCATTTAAGGGATAAATTTGATAATCGATTGTCAAACTATCGTTGTTATTTTTATATGGGAATTTTTTTTGCTTGTAAGGCAACAAATCATCCGAATAAATTTTGTACATTAATCTTGCCCAAAGTGGTGCTGCAGCCTTTCCGCCATAACCTTCGGCACCTAATACATCTAAAGTAATTTTTTTGTTATCGAATCCTACCCAAACACCTGCAACAAGTTGAGGAGTATAACCAACAAACCACGCATCTGCGGCATCATTAGTGGTACCCGTTTTTCCCGCAGCATCAATATCCTTGAAAATACTTCTCACCGCCCGCGATGCTGTACCAGCATTTACTACCTGCTCCAACATATAAGTCATCTGGATTGCAATTTCACTACTTATAGCTTCACTAAGATTAATTGCTGGGGGTTTCTGAAAAACGGTGACTTCATTTTTATCTTTTACACTGCTGAATGAAAATGGTTCCACGTGCAAACCATTATATAAGAACGTTCCATAAGCAGATGTGAGTTCAAGAGGTGATACATCTCCGCCAGCACCCAACGAAATTGCAGGGACAGCTGATAAGGGGGATTTAATGCCCATTTGTCTTGCCATATTAACTACATCAATTGGTTTGATGACAGAGGTAACAAGCCTTGCTGATACCGAATTGATTGACATTCTGATACCATCAGTTAATGAAACCTTTTCTCCCGGACCACAACCGCCATTTCCACTCGGTGACCATTTTTCACCAGTCTCAAGAGTTATCGAAAATGGTCCGCATTCAATCATACTTTTAGGCGTTAAACCGCTTTTAAGTGCCGACGCATATACAAATGGCTTGAAAGCAGAACCTGGTTGACGACGGATTTGGAAGGCATGATTTAAGGAATACTTGGCAGAACCACTTTTTTTGAGGAATTCCGGTGAAGCCCCAACCATAGCCAAAATTGCCCCATTAGTAGGATTAATTACTACCACTCCAACCTGTATTGTGGTAGCTGCAGATTTTACACTATCAATAAACTTAATATCCTTAAATTTAACTCTCTCAATTTTGATTCTTGCATCATTATCTGCTATCCTATATTCGGGTAAATCTCTCATTGCTTTTTTAATTAGTGATTTGAGCAGATCGCCACGATTTTTCCACGACCAATTTCTATTAAAATGCAATTGCATTTCGTTCAAATGTTCTTCTACCGCCTGATTTAAATACTTCTGAATTCTTGAATCTAAAGTAGTATATATACTTAGCCCATCGCGATAAAGGTCATAGGCGGCTAATGATGTATTCTGACTTAATTCTTGTCGTACCATTTCTACAAAATGCGGGGCTATGCCCAAGCCAAGATAGATGTTTTTGCGATCATTTTTATTTTTAGAAATAAAAACTGCAATGGGTTTTTTTATTGCATCGGCATATTCAGAATCATCGAGATAGTTCTGGTTGTACATCAATTCTAATACTAAATTTCTTCGAACAAGAGCTTTTTCGTAATGTGTCAAGGGATTATAATTGGACGGTGCTTTCAGAAGTGCTACCAATAAAGCAGATTCAGAAGCATCCAACTCTACGGGGTCCTTATCAAAATAGACTTGGCTTGCAATTTCCAATCCATACGCACCTCTGCCAAATGCAACTGTGTTAGTGTACATTTCTAAAATTTCTTCTTTTGTATAAGTTCTTTCGATTTGCAAGGCAAGAAATGCTTCACGAATTTTCCTATTTAAATCATATTCTTGGGTTAGGAACAAATTTCTTGATAGCTGCATCGTAATCGTAGATGCACCCTCCCTATCACCAAGAAAAATGTTTTTGATGGCTGCTTTAATTATTCTCTCTGTATGAACGCCCCAATGATGAAAGAACTCTTTATCCTCGGTTGCGATAAGAGCATTAATAAAATCTTTCGGAATTTCCGAATATTTGAGATTAACTCTTCTTTCTTTAAAATAATGGTCCAACACAACACCATCTGAACTGTAAATTTTGGTAGCAAGATTGGTTTTGGGATTTTCCAACTGCTCCAAAGATGGCATACCTGCAGAGATTACCAGGTTAACATAAATGGCTGTAATTATTACAAACAAAATTGTTAATACACACAAGGCTACTAAAAGCTTTAAGGTTCCTTTCATTTTTCTTATTTATTTAATATTTTTTCTATTGTTACTCTACGAAGTCTTTTTCTATAATTATCCAAACTCTCGTTGGCTTTCCGTGTTAATAATTCCAATTCACCAGCACTTCTACCAAATAATTTATTTCGAGAAATACCTCGTTTTACTAATTCATTAATAATAAAATCGACTCTTCGTTCACCTAAATTATAATTATAGACCTCTGTTCCGATGTCGTCGGTATGTCCTACAAGAATCACTTTGTCTATTCTATCAATTGAAAGATTAATGTTTTCCGCTACCATGTTCAATTCATTCTGCCAAAGCCTTCCAGTTTCTGTACCATTACTGTCGAGAGTATATTTATAGGGTGTTTTGAATTCATCAAGTGGAAAATTAACCCTTATTTCGCCCTTTCTTGGCAAATAAAAAATTACTTCTGGATTCGTTTCAATCGAATCTACTGTCACATTTTTGGTGTCATAAAAGAACTCATCTTTGTGTGCTGTTATCTGATAATCAGTCCCGATATTAATTAAAGTACTAAACTCACCAATACTATCAGAATACACTGGTAACTCTTTTTGAAATTCAGGTAATTGGATTATATTTATACGTGCCGAATCAATAGGAGTGAGGGTAAATTGGTCTAAAACTTTGCCCTTTAATTTTATTTTTTCAATAATAATCTTTTGTGCAATAATTGCTGTATCCATAATTATTTTTTCATTTTTTGAACCTGATTTTACGATTGCCTTGCTTGGAATGAACTCTTTATAAAAAACATATATGTCAAAATTATCACCGTTTTGGTTAGAAGAATAATACAATACCGAGTCAGTATTTGTGTTAGAGTAAGGAAACAACTCGTCGTACTTGGTATTAATCGGACTACCCAAATTATCAATTTTATCAAAAAAACTAACTGCTTTTGAAGTATCCGTATAATTTGTTAAGAAATCAGAATTAATTTTGGATTTAAACAAATCGTATCCGCCAACTGTCTGATGACCAGAAGAAGAAAATAATAAATCATTTCCATCATAACCGATAAATGGAGAAATTTCGTCGCACTGGGTATTGATCCCAGCACCACAATTGATAGGTGAACTCCATGTTCCATCATTGGCTAAATAGGTAAACCAGATGTCGTTGCCACCATAACCACCAGATCTATCGGAAGAAAAAAATAAAATATCACCTCTTGGATGCAAATATGGATGACCATACCACTCGTCTGATTTTTCGTCAAATACAATTTTGCTTAAATTGTAAATGTTGTTATCCTCAAATACTGCAGAATAAAGTCTTGAATAACCTGTACTTTCTTCAATCGGAACTTTTTCTTGATTCTGATTAGACAAATTGGAAATTGCCAATACAATCTTTCTTTTATTGCCATTAATTGAGCCGAAATGTTTCTCGACAGGTAAACTGATACCTTTTTTAATAGTTAAATTATCGACTGAATTTATTTTTGTAGATATAGAACGATTAGCATCCAAGTCAGAATAAGTTAGAAATATCTCTTTATTGAATGAACTAAGTTGCCATTCATTATTAGAAGTATTTATATTTTTAACTTTAGAAATCCTATAAACATAAGTACCTAATTTATCGGAATTTGTATCCAACGATTCCCCAGTCCAACTTTCAGGAAAGCAATTTTGAACTGGTTTGGGGCAATAAAGCGATTCCAACTGAGAGCTCTGATGAATACACGAACCCAGAAAAAAGATCGTTAAAAAAAATATTATTTTTAATATATAAATTCTTAATTTATCCATACTTTCATTATTTTTGCATTAGCAATAAATAAAAAACTATTAAATGACTAAAATACGAATAAATCTTGTGAATTAACATATAATAGTTGATATTTTATTAATAATTTTTGGAAGTAAAATAAAGAATATACAATGAAAGATATTGAATTGTGTGGGTTTGGGAATGGTCTGGTTGATTTGCTTATGTACGTTGACTTTGCTGACCTGGAAAATCTAAGCATTAAAAAGGGAGCAATGATACTTATAGATACTGAAACCCGCCAAAAAGTACTTGACTATTTCAAACAAAAAGAACTCAATTATTGCAGTGGTGGATCGGCTGCCAACACCATAATTGCATTTTCACAATTAGGTGGAAAAGCAGCCTATAATACAGTTCTTGGCGTAGATGAACTTGGTGACTTTTATGCGAACGAATTTAAGGATTTGGGTATTATACTGAATGCCAAACGCCATGAATCACATCCAACTGGAACTTGCGTAGTATTTATAACTCCAGATTCCGAAAGAACACTATACACGCATCTATCTGCAACCGCACTTTTCGACGACAACAATATAGATGAGGACATTATTTCAAGATCAGAATGGATTTATATAGAAGGGTACAAGTTTTCTGAATCATCAAGCACTGAAGCCATTTTTAAAGCGGTCAATTTATCCAAAAAACATAAAACTAAAATTTCTGTAACTTTTTCTGATACATTTGTAACAGAATACCACAGAGATAATTTGATGGAAGTAGTAAAAAGCTCGGATTTAGCTTTTTGCAACGAAACGGAAGTTCTCAAT
>CAYUZZ010000036.1:0-12091 GCA_964449505.1 uncultured Hyphomicrobiales bacterium
CAAAAATTCCTCATGCTGCCATCACACCCGAAGATGCGATGCTGTTAGAAAGATTACAATCTTATGGTAAAAAAATTATCGTTCACTTAAATTTGGAAGCAGAAACTAAAGAGGATTTTGAATCGAGAAATATTATGGCAGATATAGCAGGTTATATGTATCCTGATGAAATAATTGCCATGGGTGGTCATACTGATTCATGGGACGTTGGTACAGGTGCTCAAGACGATGCCAGTGGTTGCATTAGCACATGGATGGCAGCCAAATTGATTAATGATTTGAATTTGAAACCTAAGAGAAGTATCCGTTTAGTCCAATGGGTTAATGAAGAAAATGGCGTAAAAGGTGGCAATGAATATAAAGATAAACATATAAATGAAAAGCATGTTCTAATGTTTGAACACGATTCTGGTGTATTCCCCCCTTCAGCAATTAGATTGAATGGCTCTGATAGTGCATTGGTTCTTCTGAAATATGCTGAACCTTTATTTAAGAAAATCTCTCCAGAAATGATTATCACAAATGGTGGGGGCGGTGTTGATATTGGTCCTATGACAAGGGCAGCTGCACCTGGAATGAGCCTTAGTACGAACGATGACGGCAAGTATTTTTATTATCATCATTCAAATTCTGATACAGCGGATAAAGTAAATCCATTACACCTGAACCAATGTATTGCAGCAATTGCTTTAGCAATTTATATTTATGCAGATTTAGAAATTAATTTACCAAGTAATAAAAATTATGATGACACAAACAGAACTCATTAAAAGGATTTATCAGAAGTCCTACATCACCGGTGAATTTTTGCTTCGTTCGGGCAGAATAAGCAATGAATACTTCGATAAATACCAATTTGAATCAGACCCAATTTTACTCGGTGCAATTGCAGAGGCATTTGTACCCTTGATGAATTTTGATTTTGACTATCTTGCAGCTTTAGAGATGGGCGGAATTCCGATTGCAACTGCTATTTCACTCATTACCCACAAACCAATGGTATTAGTTAGGAAAAAGTCAAAGGATTATGGAACACGAAAATTTGCAGAAGGACCAAATATTAAAAATAAGACTTTATTGATTGTTGAGGATGTTGTTACCAGCGGTGGACAAATTATAATTAGCACAAATGATTTGAGAAACGAAGGAGCATTTATCAGCAAAGCTATTTGTGTTATTGACAGACAATCTGGTGGTACAGAATCGCTAAATGAGAATAGAATAGAATTAATTTCCTTATTTACAATGGAAAAACTAAAAGCTTCTAATCCTCAAACTGATTGATTTCAATTATCTAATTTATTACAAAAACAATAACCCCTTCTAAATTCTTTTAGGGGTTTTTGTTTATATAATGTCAATTCAATTACTTGTTTATAATTATGATCTCAGTTCTTCTGTTTAGTTTTCTACCAAATTCTGTTTTGTTAGTAGCAAGTGGTTTCCTTTTCCCGTATCCTGTAGTTTGCATTCTTTTGTCTGCAATACCCCTTTTAGCGAGATATTGCTTAACAGACTCTGCCCTGTTTAGAGAAAGCTTATCATTTACTTCATTGCTACCAATATTGTCAGTATGTCCTTCTATTAGAATTTCAATATTTTGTTTAGCATTCATAAAATCAGCAACAATATCAAGCTCTTTAACCGCCTCTGGTAATTCTGCACTTGCAGTCTGAAAAAGAAGATTTTCAATAATCAATTTCCTTCCTAATTCGATTATAGGAATGGTTTTCCTGATTAACTTTTGATTTATGACGTTAAAAAGTGTAATTTCGATGGAATCCGGTATTGTACTCTCTTCTGTCTTATATGTTACATTATACAGATTGGTTAATTGGTTGGAGAAATTATCCAAAATTGTTGAGAATGGGTACTCTATATCGTAAGAAGCAGCCCTTGTTTTGAGAGAAACATATTTATATTGTTCAATTTTTGGTGGAATAATAGAAAATACTCTGATTTGATTTCGTTGCATTAACTCAATAATTGATTCCGTAGTCTGATTTGTGACACCATCACCGGATTCGTTAACTTGGTGATAAGGGGCATCTGTAATTAATACATTTACTCTCGAAGCTTCTGGTCTCCACTTAATATTATTTGCAGTCATTTCGAGTGCTTCCAGAGCATTTTCTTTAACGTCTCCACCACCTTTTGCTTTAACACCACCAATCCAAGTAAGGAAATTCAAAACATTAGATGTGGGGTCAAAAACCTTTTCAACATCGTCACCAAACAACACCAGACCAATTCTGTAATCAATACCTCTTTTTAGCAATGATTGAGAGAAAGTAGAAATATTATTTTTAATAGAATTAATTATTGGTTGCATAGAGCCTGTAATATCAACAACAAACACAAAATCAACGGGAACATTACTTGCGGCAGGAATTTTTTCGACACTAACAACTTTCTGCATTTTACTATTATCGTAAACGCTCACCATATCGGTAGTCAAAGTGTCTAATGGTTCGCCTAATCTATTGTAGGCTTCTATCATAAGTTTAATTTCAGGAAATTTTGAAATATCGACACTTCTAACCGTAATTTCAATTTCCTTGCGTGCGGCTTCTACTTTTGCATCTTTCAATATTTCGAAAGCCTTGTCAATACTGTCTTTTTCGCTTGTATCATTTGCTAATAGCAAACAAATATTCGAAAATAACACAACACAACATACTGCAATTTTATTATAAATTTTCATATTTTTACTATTTACTAAATAATGCAACTTTTAATTGCTCATTTAATAAAAATCCCCCCGTTTAACGTTACAAAAATAGTTAAAAAGGGGGAATTTATCATCACATTAATTTAAATTGTTAATCTCAATACTGGAGAAATCATAAAGAAATTCTTCATCTCAAATATTCTTGCATCGCGCAATGGTGTTGAATATTTAGCCTCTAAATACAGCCAATTACCAAGTAATGGCAAATATGCCCTTCCCAGCAATATTTGGTTTGAAATCTGTGCTGATATACCGAATGGGAAAACCGCCTGATTTCTGTATTCAACTTTGAAATATAACCAATCCATAAACTCATTGGGTTTGAATGTTCCAAGCCCATCAATATCATCTACGGACATATATCTAGTTGGAGCATTTGGAATGGGATTTTCCTGCACTTCGTATAACAAGGCTTCTTGAATTTCGGCATAACTAATACCAAGATTAAAACGGAAATAATTTTCGGGATTTTGTTTATCCAACCATAAATGATAAAATACAGAAAACTGTCCAGTAGCTCTGAGTAGAGGTATTATTGCAGATTTGGTTGCAATTGCTCCAACAGGATTGTTAGGATTGAAGTCAACCTCTCTATCCCCTATTCCGTAAGAGCCATAAGCTGAAGGGTCAATCCTTTCAGTACCCAATCTTTTCATAGGTAATTCTAAATTTAGACTAATACCTGCCTGAGGATGAAACCAAGCGTGTATATCTGTTCCAAAAATAATTTTGCCTCCCGGGTCTGCATTTAGTGTGCGGTTACTAACCCAACTTAACAATGAACCATCGCTATCCAGACCACCAGTAATTCTATAAGCACCACCTAAGTAAGCATCAATTAAGTTTGGAATACCTTTTTTTGTTCCCATATCTTGATTAATATAAAGTGGGCGTTGCAACAATATTTTAGATTCACCAGAGGACCAAAAATGATAACCAACTTCATCGGTACCCAATACGGAGCGAATCCAAAACCCGCTCTCACCTATCTTCAATGACTGTTCAAATAGTGAAAGAGAAAAAGCGTGGTCCACGTTTACAGGTTTGTCGAGATAATTTGTTATCATAGCTGCCTGTGATGGTGTAACTGGTGTTTCCCCAGGTATATCTGAAAAACAGTAATCACGTTTGGCAAAGTCTGTTCTAATACCGCGGTCAATGCCTTTGTATGTATATTCCCCAGAAAGAAATCCAATCATCATATCACCAAACAATGATTCAATTTCTACAGAATTCATACTTGTTTTTCCGCATGTTAGAAGTAATATGTCATAAGGATCTGTTTCAAATTCTTTGGGAGCTCCTAATACCTGAACATCCTCTTGGCTAAGTTCATTCTTTGGGTATCCTTTGTATAAAAATGCTTGATATATCTGAGCCAACAAATCCGGTTCACAAATTTTCCATCGTGGAAAGTAACCAACAATGTTGGGGTCAATTGTTGTCAAAGAATCAATTATTGCCTCTTTGTCAATAACTTGAGAATTAGCGACATTTTGAAAACTTAAAGCAGTTGCTAATGTCAGGACTATTATTACTAAAAATTTTTTCATATTCTATCTTTAATTATTTTCTGAACTAAATTATATTAGAAATTAACAATAAATCTTACCATTGGAATAAATACGCTCTTATTTTCCCAAATTCTTGGTGTATTGGTAAATGCTTTAAAATATCCTTTAGCGTCTATTCTAATTGAAAAAGTATTTTCTACAATTGGTACCTGTAACCACAAGTTTGTGTATAAGGCTTCGTCAAAATATTGAATAGATGCACCATAAGGAGTTGCAACATTTCTTGTCATTAATTCAATTCGTCCTGATACTCCACCAATTGTTTCATCGTCCAGCATTTCATATTTAATTTTACTGTCTCTTGTTTCGGGGTCAACAATCAAATTATTGAACCATTTTTCCATCATATACATTGTACCACCAAGACCAAAGCGAAGCATATAATCATCATCAATTGCAACACCAAAAGTATAGTGCAATTGGGCATTAAATCTTACCAAATAATCATTATCATCAAAAATTGGCTGATAAACTTCAGGGTCTAAATTTCTTTTAATTGGTCCTTCTTGTGCATCTCCGAAAACATATCCGAAATTTGCGTGGAAAATACCACTTTTTGGAATAACAGCAAGTGGGAAATCAGCTTCTCCGGCTAAGCCTACACCTGCATAAGTTAGGTGGCGTTCGGTATTAAATATATCTTTCGATATAGAGGAATACCCATTTGTGGGGAGAATTATTCCTAATTTCACACCTTGCCAAATTGCTGATAGAGTAACTCTTTCACTCCAGAATGAAGGATAATTAATTCCATCTAATCCGTATTTTAGCTCCAAACCATATTTTGGTAGGGCTAAATTAGTGAATCTGGATAAAGTATCGGCAGTACCGTCTGGATATTTAATCATAGGATACTCGTATCTTCTCCAACTTATTAGGTCAGGGCTTACAACCAATTCATTAAATTTTTCGAATATATCTAATGGTTGACCGTCAGAAACTCTTTTGAATTTTTGCACATCATAGGATGTTATTGTATTTTCTTTTGCAAGAAGTGATTTGGTAACTCCAGATTGGGGTGGGAACCAAAATATAAGAGATCCAACACCCTGAGATTCGAGAGTTACATCTTCTACCTGCCCCTGCAAGAAAGCATTTTCCAGTAAGCCATACACATTCGATGAGCGGTATTCTTTTGGGTCTAAGGCAAATTCTTTAACTTCCGGATAAGTATAAATATTACTTGGTGAAGCATTATTTATATTTTTCTTAATATTATTGTCGTCTTGATAAGATATTATCATGGCGATTATAGTATTGGGTACGAGTTGTTCGCGGTCTTTTCTTGTTGTTACAATATAGACACTTCTTACAACATTTGTGGGACCCTTCACCTTAGACTCGTAGTATTTATAAATACATTCGAATTGAGCCTGAGGAGGCTGAGGTAAAGACCTCATTATGAGAGCACGAGCTACGGCTGATTGAGAAGAACCATTATTAATTTCGCTTTCTATCGTTTGTAGAACAGCGTTATCAACACCCTTAAGACATTCTTCACTGACATTACCGGCTTCAGCTCCCAGCGATTCTGCTTCGTCTCTTGCCCTAATAATCTTACGAACATCCTTAATATCTTTTAACTTCCATACTGAGATATTCGAAAATCTGTAGTTTTTGAAACTAAAGAGAATACTTTCTAACTGCATTCTAAATGATTCCTCACTCTGTGCAGATGACTGCACAGGTATCAGAATCGTTACAAAAGTTATACTTACTACTATTGCCAATATTTTTTTAAACATATTGAAGCCCTTGCTTAACAATTAATTATTTTTTAAAAAATTTATTTATTACTTAAGTCCACCGGTACCACGTCTTGGACCGCCTCTGTCAGGTTCATAATTTACATTAACGGTAATATTCTGTCGTTTTGGTTCAGATTTTACTTTGTTAACTGGATTAGTTGCAACTGCCGTAACAGGAATATCAACTATTCCAGAAACTTTAGTTTGACCACGATCTAATTTACCTGTCAACTCAAATTCAATTGTATATTCTCCATCGCTACCGTCTATAGATGGCTCGGTAGATAAACTATATGTTTCTAGTCCATTTTTCTTCTGAGGTTCTCCGCCGATTACGACTGATACAATAGCTTTCTCATCAACGCCAGCAGTTGGATTAGATATTTTTATACCTGAAACCCTAACTTTAATTTTAGTTGATGAACCTGAATAGTCAATAGATATTCTATTTGTGGAAATACTTGGCTCTTCCTGCTTAACGGTGAATTGTTTAGCTGGGAATATATCAATTTCTTTACCTGTTGCTTCCTGATTCCAAGTAACTTTTACTGTAACGTTCTTCATATCGTTAGTAAATCTAAATTCACCTTGTGATATTGCCAAACCTTCTTTTGGTGCAACTTGGGAATTGCTGTTCGGAATCATGTAAATCCTAAATTGATTTGCTTTTATCTTGCCACCCGAGGATGGTTCAACATTGAAGGTAAGCGGATATCCGTAATAAGCAAATGAGTTCATCTGATTAATAAGTTTGTTCTCACTCTCTTCTGTTAATCGAGCAGGGAAAATTTCCATAACAGTAGTTTTAGTATCGGATTGAGAACCAATTCTGTGTGTGATTTCAATCTTGTATTTTCCTGGGCTCAGTTCTTTATCAACAGTGGCTCTGTATTGACGTGTAGCACCCTGTGCCGGCAAAGGCACATTAAGCCCTGCAATTTGGTCTAAAGTCAAATCCAAATACTGCAGGTATTTTATCAAATGATGGTATATAATCTGGTAAAGAAGCAACCTGAGGTTTAGCTAATTTTGGAGTTGGAGTTACAACTCTAACATTAAATTCGATACTACCTCTGTTCTGGTCAAAATTTACAGATTGACCAGGAGCAAGTAACTTAACTATGTAACCATAAAGATTAATATTACCAACTATTTCTTCTGCCTTTTCTGCTGAACTTGCTTTTAATTTTGATGCACTAAGTTTCTTTTCGAAAGTTATAATATCGCCACCTTGTGATAATTCTTCAACGGTTGGCAAATCATAACCATCAAGTTTTTTTACAAGTTCTTTCATTACCTTGCGAAGATCGGCAACTGTTAATTGAACGGTACCAATATTTACGGTCGCATCGTCTTTAACATCACCGATATCCTGTCCACCCTTAACGCCCAATATTCTATTGGTTCTGGAGGCAAATCTCAGCTTATACCAACCTGCTTGGTTTGGTGGTTGGAAAAATACAACAAATGACCTTTTCTGAAGACCTGTTTTGGCTTTCAGTTTTAAGCTTTCATCTTCTGAATAATAAAATACACTATCTTCACTTTGATTTGGTGGTGCATATCTGTCGCCAATATTTTTTCTTAGGGTAGCTGGATAAATAGGCGCCAATTGACCCATATCAATTTTACCAAGATTAATTTTATTAAAAGTAGCATCTTTATCTAAATTAATTTCTTTTACACCCATTAATTTCCATTCAACACCTGGAATATCGGTTTTTAAAATTTCACCGGGTTGCATCGACATGGGGTCGATATTATTTTGTTTAAAATATTCGTCACCCGGGAACATTGGTGCACCAACTGCATCCTGACTCTGACTAAAGAATATTTGATATTGCAACTGTTGTACATTAGCCAATTCTACCAACTTCCTCAATCTCTGAACATATTCCTTCTCGGATTCGAGTTCTTTTTTATTAAGGGAATTAGCAACGTCAGTGACACCAACTTCTACAATATATTGACGGTAAGATTTCAAATCCGCCCCGAAAACATCTTTAATATCAATACCTGCAGGAGGTATTGTGATTTCATCCTGAGGTCTGGTATTAATACCTTCTGTTCCAGCACCCGATTGTAACTGGGAAAGAATGCTTTCTACAATCCTCATTGCTTGCTTGGTTTTGGCTCGAAGATGCTCTTCGGCTTCATCACGCTCTACGATGATAATTAATAACTCAAGCACTACGGCTAAATAAAGTACGAAATATACCTTACCGGCACCACCTTTTGACATTTGTTCCCTCCTAATTAAAGCGTAAAATACACTTTGTAGAAATTGTTCATTTTAACAAACTAAAACTTAACTCTTTTTTTTCAATTTACAAAGGACTAATTCACTATTTATTAAAATATTTAAATATTTTTTCACTTATATTGTTAAATTCATCTGAGATATTTGTAAAATTAATATGTATAATTTTTAATCTTTTCATTAATTCACTTCTCATTATTTATTCAGAAGTACGTTATACCAGCCTAAACAGTACATTTTTACAATTTTTCAAAATCTCGAACTACAATTTTAAACATTCTTGTTAGTTATTGTATTTAAATATTTAGCAAATTTAATATTAATTTTTATTAATAAAAAATGAATTTTTATAAAAATTTATTTAATTTTTTAACTAATGACGCAAAACCTTCAGATTACCTTTGTTTCTTAAAGAATAAAGGTTTAATTTCTTTTTTGCCAGAACTTCAATCGATAATAAATATTCCACAGGAACCCTTTTGGCATCCTGAGGGTGATGTTTGGACTCACACATTAATGGTAATTGATTGTGCAGCTGAGTTTAAGGACGAATTTTATTATCTTGATGATTATGCTGCTTTTATACTTGGTGCACTTTGTCATGATTTGGGTAAGCCTTATACCACTTTCTGGGATAAAGGCAGGTGGAGAAGCCCTATGCACGATACCATTGGTTTGATACCCACCACATCGCTTTTAAGGAAAATGAATTTAAGTGATAGTATTAGGATAAAAACTCTTTCTTATGTGGCAGAGCATTTACATCCAATGCAGTTCTACAAGTCGAAGGATATTATCAGCGATCAGGCAATTATTAAACTACAATCAAGAATTCACATTCCACATCTGATAAATTTGGCTAAAGCTGATCATTTCGGAAGAACAACCCAAGATGCCATAGATAAAGATTCTCCACATTGCGATTGGTTATTAAAGAAATATAAAGATATTTGTCTTTAGTTTTGAATTATTTATAAAAAAAACAAGTTCTCCGCTTGCACGTGAGAACTCGTCTTTTTTAAGATTTTTATTTGAATTAATTTTGAAGCAAGGATTGTTTCATCTTTTCGGAAAGTAGATCCCCTAATGTAACCGCACCACCTGATGATACTGAAGTTTGTTCTTCGTGTTTCTCTTTAAATCTTTGTGGTCTGGATTCACGTCTTGGTGCTGGTGCATACTCTTTTTCTTCATCTGATACCACAGGTGTCAAAATCAAACTTTCTTTAGTAGGGTCAACATCTAATACGCTAACTTTAATTTCCTGATCAATTGTATAAGGAACTTTTTTGCCCTTTACAAATTCTTTCATTTTGCTTCTTGGCATAAACCCGTCAACTTCATTATTAAGAGTGATGACGCAACCTTGTGCTGATATTTCTTTTATAATACCATTATGTTGACTGGAGATAGCATAATTTTCTGCAATGGCAGCCCATGGATTTTCAGTAGTTTCTTTAAGACTAACACCCATAGTTTGTTTTTCTTCGTTAACGTTAATAATTGCAACTTCGATTTGCTGGTCGGGTTTAATAATTTCGGCAGAATTTTTGTACCTTTTAGTCCAAGATAATTCACCGTTCCTAAGCAATGCGTCAATTCCGGGCTCAACTTCAAGATATGAACCAAAATCAACGATTCTTTTAACCACCGCTTTTACTCTCGTACCCACAGGATATTTTTCTGCCATGCCAGTCCAAGGGTTCTCTTCTAATTCTTTTCTACTGAGAGCAATTCTATTCTTTTCACGGTCTATATCAACAACTTTTGCTTTAAGTACATCACCTTTTTTGGCATATTGTTTTGTATCTTCAACTCTTTTTCTTGATAATCTTGAAATATGGATCAAGCCTTCATTTCCACCTAAATCAATAAAAATACCAAAAGATGCAACCGATGATACAGGTCCTTCGATAATATCGCCAACATGAATTTTATCCCAAAATTCATTTTCAAGGATAGCTTTTCTGGTAACCACAACAGTTTTCCTTTTTGTTTCATCTTCCTGAAGTTCATATACTTTGGCAAGATATTCCTTTCCAACAGAAGAATTTAAGGTTTCTTCATCCAAAGATTTACTTAAAGTGAATTGAGAATATGGCATAAATACAGGCATATCTTTATATGTGGCTTTGTATCCTCCCTTTATTCTGTTAAGTATTTTAATATTAATGCTACCATTAGCATCTTTAATACCTTTCAATTCATTAAATACTTCGTCGAAGTTTTCTTTATTAGAATCAGCAGATTCGTGGGGGATGGCTTCGGATTTCTCCACAGGAACTTCCCCTGAATTTTCAACAGCAACCTTTAAATCACTGTCAGAAATTTTATTATCTGCAATTGGAGTTGTGTCGTTGCTTGCAACATTAGTTTCATCAACCGGATTGTTTTCGAATGTTTCAGTATTCGTCATTATTAGCACCTATTTTTATCAATAAATTCAATAGAAGAGTATGATTTTAAATTAAACAAGATTACAAAAATACTAAAATTTTATAAGATGCTATTAATTTTATTTAAAAAATGATAAATTTTGGAAAAAAAACATTTATTTAAAAATATATTCAATAATTTGTAAAAATATTTTGTGATTTTCGATAATTGTTTTATTTTTGTAATTCTGTATTTTACCCTTATAAATTTTTGGGTAGTTTTTATAAGTTAGGAGATATAAATGAGTTTACGCCGAGTTTATGAATCAACAATAATAATTAATGCCGCACTCGAAGATAGTGACATAGAAGCGGTTATATCAAGAATATGCACCTATATAGAAAATCATGGCGGAGTGATTCTTGAAGTTGATAAATGGGGCCGCAAAAGATTAGCTTACCCAATCAATAAAAAGTATAACGGATTCTATGTTCATATAGTTTTTGATGCCTTGCCGGCAAATATTCCGATTTTCGAAAGATTTCTTGTTCTTGAAGATACTGTTATCAGGCATCTCACCTTGGTTCTGGAAGATTCGTTGCGCAATTTCAGAAGAGAGAGAGCTCTTTCCGAAGGTAAAGAAAGTGGCACCACTTTAATTTCTGACACTGATGAACCCGTTAAAGTTAATGGTGACAAGAAAGAAGACGCTGTTGAAGTTAAATAATTTGTAATTCGATATCAGGATAATTAAAAATGAAAGTTATATTAAGAAGAGATGTGGATAACTTAGGTTCTATGGGTGAATTGGTAAGTGTGAAGAACGGTTATGGTCGCAATTTCCTCATCCCGCGTGATTTGGCATATTATGCCACTGATACTGCTGTTAAGAAATTAGCTGGTGAAAAACGCCAAAAAGCTAAAAGATTATCACAGGAAAAAGTTAATGCAGAGGGCTTGTCTGCTAAAATTGCAGAGTTACAAATCAGCATTCCAATGAAAGTAGGCGAAGAAGGCAAATTATACGGGGCTGTTACTCCTGCTATGATTTCGGCTGAATTATCCAAGCAAGGATACGAAATTGACCGCAGGGTGATTTCGTTTGATGATGCAATCAAATCATTGGGCGTGTTTGATGCTAAAATTAAACTTCACCCAGAGGTTACCACTTCTATTAAAGTTTGGGTGATAAGCGAAGAAGAATAGTAATATTCAGACTATTTTATCATTTTTTTTTGAAAGGGGGTATTTTTTACCCTCTTTTTTGTTTTATTCCATTTATAGTAATTTTCATAAATATTTAAATTTACTTCTATCTATTGTGTCATTTCGTCTTTATTGCCTGCCATTTTTTCATTCTTTTTTGTCATTTTATCATATATTTTTATTTAGTATTGCCATT
>CAYUZZ010000037.1:0-12038 GCA_964449505.1 uncultured Hyphomicrobiales bacterium
TTTTATTAATTCCAACTATATTTTGTTCGGTTAAGAATTCCTTGAAAGTTACTTTAGAATTAAAATTTGACGGTATTCCCGATAGGTCGTTAATTACTACAGCATTTGCATGTATTTTAGATGATTGCAGATTTAATTTGCTAACTCCATAGTTACCAATAAGTGGATAGGTGAAATTTATTATTTGACCTTTATAAGATGGGTCGGTTAATATTTCCTCGTAACCGGTCATTGATGTATTGAAAACAAACTCTCCATATATATCATCTGTTCCAGAGAATAATTCACCGTAATCGTAATAACCATTCTCGAGCATCAACAATGCTTTATGCTTCATTTTTATTCCTGTTATTAAATTTCCCGATAAGAAGTAAGGGGATAGAAATAAGTAAAGTAAGAATTGCAATCCACTGACCAACAGCAAAGGATTGTGATGCAAATCTTAATTCGATGTTCGATGCACCTTTGGGTACTGCAATAGCTCTTAAGCTGTAATTAGCCCTATATAATTTTGCGGGTAACCCATCAATGGAAACTATCCAAGCAGGATACCAAATCTCACTTAAGACCAATATACCATCTTTACTTGTATCCAATACTTCAAGCCTAATGTAGTTATTTTTATATTCTCTAAGAATTACTTTTTTGGTAGATGTTGAATCGTCTTCATAACTCTGTTTCAAATTAGGATTTTCTTCAAGAATTACTTCTTTGGAATAATCATAATTTCCTTTCTCCATTTCATTTTTTACATTCCCTGCATTGAAAATATGGTATTTATGAACCATCCAGGCTCTTGGAAGCCGGTTAACATTTTCATAGAAATATGGTTGTCGGTTATTTTCATCAAATCTGATTTCATACTTTACATTTAGTAAATCATAAATCAAATCTGCACTTCCAACTGGGGGGTTTACTCTGGCAAGTACCAAAGGATTATACCCTTCGGTATTTTGAAATTGGTCAACCATTCCCTGATTTCTATTGGTAGCCATAAATGGAGGATTATATGAACGAGTATTAACCCTGAACATTTCTGCAATATCTTGGTTTTTAAATCCACTTTTCAATTGCTCATTTATTGTGTAAGATTGCTTAATGTCTTGTTTGCTTGAGTTAAATGGAGAATGCCCAATATACAAGTCAATAAAAATAATCAAAGCCAATACGGAACCAGCCATGTAATAATTAATTTTGGATTTATTTAGTAAATACATTATCGCAAAAGTGATCGATGCAATTAATAATGAAATTAACGAGGCGTTGCTTACATTCCCTGATGATGAAGTTGGCAAATTAATTAAACTGCCAAGCACACCGCTTAAACCTAATATTGCAATTAAAACAGGAATTGAAGAAGCGTAAACAATATCTTTTAATCTATTTTTGTCAACTTTGATCAGTGAATCTAAGCCGAATGAAGCTGAGATTGAAAATGCTAATACGACAAACATCATCATTCTGGCGGGCATTCTAAATAAATTGAAAAATGGAACATTATATAATATTCCGTGCAGGAAGAAATTAGAGCCAAGCGAATATAAAAAACCCAAAATGGATAAAATAAGGAATAGTTGAATTTTTTTATCATTGAAATTAGTAATAAATCCAAAAATGCCAAGAATTAAAACCGATATACCAAAGTAAAAGGATGTTTCCCAATAATAATAATAGGGGGCTTGCTTATCTTGTTTGAGTGTTAAATTAAAAGGGAATGTATTTTGTTCATTAGGGGTAACTTTTCCAAATAAATTGGGAATAACAGCACTTGCAATCTGAGTTAATTCTAATGAACCTTCTGATGATTTTTCGTAAGAACTTTCCGACCGGACAGCATTATCTGCAAGTTCACGTGATGGAAGATATTGAATGGAAAATATGCCAACAGCAACAACAAATGTTAGTATTCCAGGTAATTTAACAAAAATCAAGTCTTTAATTTTCAGATTTTCATTTTTCCATTTGAAAATAACTATCCAAATAAAATATGCAAATAGAAAAGTAAAAAGATAAAGTGATGTTTGGGGGTGACCCGCCAGAAGGCTGGTGCCAAGTATCAAACCTGCAATAATTCCGTTCCTGAAGTTAGCAGTCTGAATTCCTTTGTCAAAAAAGAGAAGCACTAAAGGAAACCATGCAAGGTGATATATCATCATAGGGTGTATTACATGAAAAACCATAATGGCAGAAAATGCGTATGATACTGACCCAACAATTGCACTAAGTTGAGATTTTTTATAATATATAATAAGAAAATAAAATGATAACTGGGCAATAAAAAAATGTATGATTGTGATAAATTGCAATCCCCAAATAGATAATTCACCATTGCTATTTACGAAGAAATTTAAAAGCCTATTGAATGGATAAAAAAATCCTGTTTGCAAATCTGCCAAGAATGGCATACCACTAAAAATATATGGATTCCAAAATGGAATTGAACCACCTGCCGATTCTCGAGCAGCAAAACTTTGAATGGGGAAAACGTATTCTGCAAAGTCTTCCCAAAAAAATGTGGATCCCGATAGTTGCCCCCAAAAGAATATCATAGTAGTTAATAAAAAAAATCCTATTGGAAAATAAATAGGAATTTTTTTGATTTGAATTGCTTTGAGTGATTCTTGCTTTGTTGTTACTTTTTTCATAATTGTTATTTCTTTGCTACTAAAATAATGGATAATCCAAAAGGTAAAAAAATACTTGGGATTAGATTCTTTTCAAAAGAGAAAATTGATTGTAAAATTTTATTCATAGTTGGGCTAACCGGATCAATCGGGGCTGTATGATGTTTGTCGGCACCAATAAGTTTGTCAACAAATCGTTTAATAACTGCGAGTGGAAAAAGTAAAGTATTAAAATAAGATGAATAAACTACTTTGAAACCAGCATCATTGAATAATTTCTTAAATTTTGGCACTGTATAGCGTCTGAAATGCATGTGGATCTCATCATGTTTACCCCAAAGCCATTGATAAGCAGGTACCGTAGCTATTATATAATCGCCAACCGACAAAATTTGGTATGCTTCGTTAAGTACTTGTGAGTCATTTTCAATATGTTCAATTACATCAAGAAAAGTAATTAATTTTGGTTTATAATCCTGCTTGGGAAAATCTTTGAGAAAACAATTAAAAGTAATTGAAAGTCCCCTTTTTCTAGTATATTCTAGCGCCAATTCAGAAGTATCCAAAGCAATAACATTGGTTGTTTTATTCATCTCGGCAGCAAAACTGCCCGTGCCACAACCCACATCCAAGAGATAATCTGATTTATCAAGACTGACGAAATCACTTATCACTTTCTTTATAATTTTGTTCCGAGCTACAAACCACCAATAACTGTCTTCCAACTCGAAATTGGTATGATATACTATTTCCTGCATAATAAAAACACACACGTTAAATATTAAAATCCATTAACGTGTGTTATCGATAAATTATTGAATAATATTATAATTTTTTGAAATCAAATTTTGGGTAGCCTCTTTCTCCCTTATCATTATAGAAAAAAGTGAAGTGAAATTTCCAGTAAAAATCATTGTAATCTTTTAGGAAATAATTTATTTCAGGACGAACTGCATAGGATTCTCCGTTTAAAGTGAATGATTTCCATTCGTGACCGATATAATCTGGTTTTTTGCTAAAGATGAACTTTGAGATACTGTCCAAAGTAATGTCATTGAAGTTCATTGAAGTATCGGAGGCAATCTCTACATATTTATCATTAATCATTACTCCAGTTACAGAGTAAGGCAGCAATCCTCCTTCAAAAGCAAGGAATGCTATATATTTGAAAAAAACTATATCCCAATTTTTGGAAATAGGCTCTACATCTACAACTTTTCCTCCATCAGAAAAACTGAAGTGAACAAAGTTATATTCTTCGTTTCGTGGGATAGAAGCCACAAACTCGTTAGAACCGTCAAGATTTGCAAATTTAATTTTGTATTCGTTGTTTTCAAATCCTGCTATCATCATTTTGATATATCCAACTTTTTTATTGGCGATATTATTACCCCTGTTTATTATGTAAACATGATTTTTGGATATAACATTAGAGCCATTGTTTTCCCACCATTTCCCAAGTGCATAATTGTCGTAATCACCATTTGTAGAATCATAACGAAATTCGGCATTATCCCGATTGAGAACTGATTCAAAAGCTACTTCTCCCATATCGGCTGCTTCCATAAACTTTGCTCCATTCAGGATAATATGATAAGCATCATCACCATAACTACGAAATGCTAAGTCCCATATATCATAAGGGTTAGAAGCTACAACCTTTCCCTGATCGAAACTATAATATACTTGATTAGAATACTTAGAAGTCATTTCGGCAGTGCCACTCTGAACATCACCCCTTGGATAAGCAGTGACGGGAAGTTCTTCTTCCATACACGAAAAAAGTATAAAAGAAGAAAGAAAAGCGAATATAAAAATAAATTTCATAAAATTTTCCATAATTATTAACTCAAATTTACATTAAAAAACTAATTTTTACAATTTAATTAAAAACACGATTAGTTTTTTAATAAACAATTGAAGACGAAAGATTAGTTTTTCAGGTGTTTCAATAATATGTTTTGCAGTAATAATTCATCATGTTTTCAAGGAAAATATTTCTATTTTTGCAAACATGATAAATTACGAAAATAAATCTCATATATGTTTTTATTCAGCATTCTTTTATCCACATGTTGGTGGTCTTGAAAATTATGTACTTCAGCTATCCCTGAAGCTTATCGAGCATGGGTACACAGTTTCTGTTGTAACAAATAATACAAATAAAGTCGCAGATACCGAATGCTATATGGGTATTAATATATATCGCATTCCTTCTTGGGAGCTAAAATTCGGGAATTCAGGTGTACTTCCTTTTCCAAGAATTAATCGAGATTTTTTTAGATTATCTGCAATACTAAAAGAGCAAAAATTTGATTTTATAATTACCAATACTAGATTTTTTCTTATTAATCATTTTGGTCTATACTTTATTCATCGAAAGGTAAAATCAATTATTCATTTGGAGCATGGAAGTGGTTATATCAAGCTAAATAACCCAATTCTTGATTTTTTTAGCATAAAGTATGATAAAATTTTAGTTTCTTTGTTGAAGAGAAAAATTAAGATTTTTTGTGGCGTATCCAATGCAAGCAATTTATTCTTAGCTTCATTTGGAATTGATCCGTCAGTGATAATTCCAAGTGCTATTGTTTTTAACAAACCAATTCATTCTGTTGATTATAAACAAATACATCAGATACCTGATAATGCTATCCTCATAACATTCGTTGGTAGAATTATTACTGAAAAAGGGATTGAATATCTTGTGGAAGCGTTTAGTAACATTAGTAAAAATATGAATGATGCTTATTTATTTGTTGCTGGGAATGGTGTTTTACTTGAGGAATTGACCAGTTTATATCGTCATCCAAAAATAATCTTTCTTGGTCATCTTAATGAAAATGAGATTAATTCTTTATTGCAAATTTCTGATATTTTTGTTAATCCTTCATTTGCACAAGAGGGAGGGCAGCGTTCTTTATTGGAAGCAGCTATTAATAAGTGTGCCATTATTTCTACAAATGTTGGAAATGTGAGTGAAGTAATTGAACATAAGAAATCAGGGTTGATAATTGGGAAAAAATCTTCAAAAGATATCACGGAAGCAATCATTTTTTTGATGGAACATCCCGAATTAATAAAAGATTTTGCGGAGAAATCCTATCAACAGGTTAATAATAATTTTAATTGGGATGTAACCTTAACTAATTTTAATAAAATGCTCGTAAAAAGTCAAATTGTTAATTAAATCAACTGTTTTTTCTTGAAATAATTTATTGCCTTACTTTTAAGAATGACATCTGTTATAAAGATAACAAGTCCAAACCATTGTAGCTCAAAGAGCTTCAGCATAAAGCGAAATTTTAAAGGTAATAATACCTTATAATCATCAAAATTAAACCCAAAAGTATGTTTGAATAATATAAATAATTCTTTATAATAATTAACTTTTTCAGTTTTATGATTGAAGTGGCTTGGATATGTAGATATGAAACAATCTGCAAAAAGCATTACAAAGAAATATTTTTTATGAATAATAAATAAATCCCGCTTATTCAATTCCTCAATTAATAACTTGATACCCAATTTTTTTAAAGCAATTATGTTAGGAGTATGACAGATTTTTGATAACGAGTCATCTCTTCTATAATATTTTATACCAATCAAATTAATGAATTCAAAAGAATTGACATAGCAAAAAAACAATTGATTAGTATAAGTATCTTCTCCTGCTTTTATATCGAAAAATGTAATGTTATTGTCTCTGAAAATACTTGTTTTATAGATTTTATTCCAAACAGCAAAGCTGACTAAATGATTGACATCAGCAGAATTCAGGGAATTTAAGTTTGAAAGTTTATCTGAATAATGGGATATAAAACGACTCACGTTACCATTGCTTAACTCAATAATCTCTTCATATTCAAACCCTATCAAATCTAAATTTTTCTTTTCAATATTTTCTAAGCATTTCAAGTAAATTTCTGGGCAGACTTCATCATCGGAATCTAAAAAAGTCAAGTAAGGAGTGCTGACATTTTCAATAGCGAGATTCCTTGCAGCAGCTACCCCTTTGTTTGGCTGTTCAAAATAAATTATTTTGTCTGGAAATTCTCTTTGATAATTCTTGCAGATATCTCCGGATTTATCAGTTGAACCGTCATTAACAATAATAATTTCAATTTCCTGCAATGATTGGTTAACTAATGAATCAAGGCATTTTCCAAGATATTTCTCAGTATTATAAACAGGGACAATTATAGATAATTTATTAATCATTTTCTGAGGAGGTAGTAAAATTTGATTATTGGTTCTGAATATATTACTCTGAAATATAGATATGAAAGCCAATACGTACGATTGCTTATCAAAAAAATGTAAATTTTTTGATAGAATGAAAACTTATCAAAATATTCCATAACATTAATACCAAATTTAGTTTTCAATAAATCATTCGTATGCTTGATGTAATAAATACGGTCTGACAATTTTTCATATTTTATGAAAACTGAGGAGGAATAAAATGAAAATATCAAAGTTAGGTTTATAAAATCTTTATTTTTTTCAAAAATATCACGTTTTTTAAAATCCATAATGAAATAATCCATAGCGTTAATCAAATACTTCAAATTTTCAATTTTTTTATAGTTTGACGATAAAGAACTGCTTGATGGCCTGTAATTATAAACATAGTGTTCAGAATAGCTTATTTTTTTACAAAATGCTAAATATACGAAAACAGTATAGGTGTCTTCATAAAATTTAAAGGGATAAACGCGTATATTATTTTTTATAAATATCTCAGTCTTATAAATTTTATTCCACAATGCACCGAAGAGAAAGTTGGAGAATGCCGGATACAAAGGTATATCTTTATGCATATTTCTATTTGCAGAAAAGTAAATAATTTTTCCCGAAGTAAGAATCTGTTTGTTTCCAAACTCAAGTAAATCTACATCTTCAGTTATCATTTGAGAAAGTGTTTTCTCGTATGCATCCAATTCCAGCCAATCATCAGAATCTACGAATGTTAGATATTTTGTTTTAACATTTTCAATAGCGAGATTCCTTGCAGCAGCTACCCCTTTGTTTGGCTGTTCAAAATAAATTATTTTGTCTGGAAATTCTCTTTGATAATTCTTGCAGATATCTCCGGATTTATCAGTTGAACCGTCATTAACAATAATAATTTCAATTTCCTGCAATGATTGGTTAACTAATGAATCAAGGCATTTTCCAAGATATTTCTCAGTATTATAAACAGGGACAATTATAGATAACAATTTCTGCAAATGGAATACCCTTTAATTACAAGATAGTCTTCACAAAAATACAAAATATAATAAGATTTGAATTTAATAAATATTAGATTTGCAAATACTATCATTAAATTAAGGAGAAACGATTTTTTTATAAAAGCTAGTTTTAGCTTATACTACAAACAAATATATGGATAATAGCGTATAAAGCAGGTGGCTTGAAAGATTTTATTCATGACTGTGAATGTGGATTGATAAGCAAAGATTTTAGTGTTGAGTCATATTATAAGTCAATTGCAATATTAATGGATTTGCATAGTGATAAATTGCAAACAATTAAAGATAATAATGTTAAAACTTTCAATGACAAATTTACATTGTACAAATGTGCTCAGCATTATTTAGATTATTATACGCAATAAATTAGCTTAATTGTTCTACTTTCTCCGTAAGATTATATTTTTCAAATGTAAAAAATATGGTTTGGAAAGAAGCATAATTTCTCTAAAAGAACCTAATTTAAATAATAAGGACAAAACTATTATGCTTGTAAAATATACTCCAAAAATAATGATGAATTCGCTTATATAATTAAATTCCAAATAATTAATCAATACAAATGACACAAGTGTACTGACTAATGCTATCAGAATATTACCTTTCAAATCAGTAAATTGGTCCTTATATTCATATTCGAGAGTTTTCTTGCTTATCACAGTTAATGCCAAAAATACGGTCCAAACATAAATAGCATTACCATAAAGCATAATATCAATTGAATGAAAAAATGTGACAGACATAATCAAAGCAAGAAAAATTAAAGATACGATTTCAAATTTCAACAAATTCGTATTCTTTTTTTTGATTATAAACAAACTCTTGTGAAGGGATATAATTGAATGAATAGCAGCAGGTATCATTAAAATTTTGAAATATGCAGCAGAAGTTAGCCATTTATCGGTAAAAAGTAAAACAAAAATGTGTTCTGATACCACAAACAGGAAACCAGCTATTGCAAAGGTAAAAAAAGAACTTAAATTTATAATTCTTCTCAAGGCACCTAATAAAAGAATGTTATTATCCTGAAAATTGGATAGAGAGGGCAGCGAGGTGGTGCGTATAATAAACATAGTTGTATAAGTAAAATTAGCCTCGGTCTGGATAGCTCTTTCGTAGAATCCAACCATATTAATATTAAATCTTTTTCCAATAATTGCTTTGTAAGCATTACCAAAAGCGGTTGCTAACAAACTGATTGTTAATAGTTTGGCACCTTCTGCAAACAGTTTTTGAAGACGTTCAAACGAGAAACGGAAATTCGGTTTCCATTCACTAATATACATCAAACAAAATATATAAATGCAGTTAGTAATTAAGCCACCAATTACCAATGCCCAGTAATGAAAGCCCATAATTGCAAATATAAGAACAAAAAGCCCACTAGAAAAAGTATTAATAAAACTTAAAATTGCAGTTTTTCTAAAAAGCATTTTTTTAACTAACAGAGTATTTAGGACATATCCAAAAGAACTTATTACCATTGTAAGAGCGCTAACTCTTATCATCAAAATTAATCTGGGCTCATTAAAGTAGTAGCCTATTATGGGAGAAACCAGGAATAGAATGATATAAAGGGCAAAGCCTACAGCGATATTAAATACATGAACAGTTGAATAATCTAATTCGTCGGTATCCTTCCGTTGGATAAGAATGCTGCTGATTCCCGAATCAATTAAAATATTTGATACCGCAAAAAAAATTGATGCAAGACCAAACACTCCGTAGTCATCGGGGCTTAAGATCCTTACAATAAAAATGCCGAAAATAAAAGCTATAAAATAAGTAATACCCTTATCTATGCTATTCCAGATAAATCCAGAAATAGTTTGCTGCCTTAGACTATCTAAGTCTATCTTGTTCTCAGACTGTTCTTCCAAATTTAAAGAATGATTTATTGATTTAAAAAATAACAAGTAAAAAATCTGAATTGCTCATTTTTAAAACTAAGACTTTTGGTAACGTCACAATATTTAATAAACTAAAGAACTAATATAAAGATAAAATAAATCTTGCTAATCCTTTAGAGAGATGGTACGCTCTGCAAAGGCATCAATAGTTTCGTAAACTCTAATTGATAAAGTAATCAAATTATCAAATTGTTGAAAATGCTCTTTAAATAAATCAAAGAAGAAGGTTACCAGATTTTCTGAAGTCGTATAATAGGGGATAATGCTATATTTGAAACCATTTGCATGGAGGAAATCAATCATTAACTTATCGTCCTTATCACACAGGAAAGTATGGTCTAATTTCATCATCATAGGTTTAATAATTCTATCAATTTCATAATAATCCAGCACCATTGATTCTTTATCATTTTCACCTTCTAAAGATAAAATTAATTTATAAGAATGTCCATGAATATTCTTGCACAGTCCATCATGAAAAGGCAATCTATGGCTCATTTCCCAGTGATATTCTTTGGCTATCCTGGTTGTCATAATTTTACTCCATTATCTTTGTATGCAACTTTTATAACAGAATTAATGCCACCTCTTACTTTCCATTGAGATGTTATCTCCATTTCTTTTGGATGGCAAGAATCTACCAAGTCGTCTAAAATTTGATTTGTAACTGCTTCGTAAAAAATACCCTTGTTTCGGAACTCAAAGAAATAATACTTTAAAGATTTAAGTTCAAGGCAAGATTTATTGGGTATATATTTTACTATTATTGTTCCAAAATCGGGTAGTCCTGTAATAGGACAAACTGATGTAAATTCAGTATTTTCGTGAATAATTTCATAATCACGGTTAATCGAGGGATTTTCAAAAACTTCAACTTTCATTGTTTCCAATTAATATTCATTAATAAAGATACAAAAATAATTAATTTTCGGGTACAAATATTATTATTTGGAAAGAATAATTTTGTAATTCTGATAAAAAGGACCAGAAAGATAATTTATAAAATAGATTCCGGAAGATAAATTAGTCAAATCAATTAATTCACTATAATTTCCAAAGTTGTGAAATCTATCAGTAATAACTTTGACTAATTCACCGCTACTCCCATAAATTTTGATACTTGTAACAGCAGGAAGCGATACATTATAATTAATAGACAACTGGTTATTGGTAACAGGGTTAGGGGTAACAACATTGAAAGAGTAGAGATAATTTGAAATTTGAATTTTCCTAATCTTTTCCCCGCAATAAGATAAATTAATAAATCCGTTATCGGTTTCGGTAAAGTTACAATCCTCTGAAGAATATAAACTAACATTTCTTATATCAAGATTAATTCCACTTGAATCGCCAAGCATTATCATAAAACCCGGAGTCATCAATTCACCGCTATGATTAATTGGAGTGATTCCATTAGCATATATTTTTAGTAATTTAAAATCATCACCAAGATCTTCTTCCTTAAATTTGATGAACCAGTCAGGAATTACATTTCCATTATCAATTACTCCCAAAAACCGGAAGTGATTTTTATGATAAGCTAACTCCAAGTAAATCGAGTCTATGTTTGATTTATCTAAGTCGCTGCCTTCAATGTATAATGGGTAATCATTGCCTATAAAATTTGGGGGTTTATTAAGAGTAATCATCCCCGGAAGCCCATTAGAATTAGTGTCAAGTCGAAGTGTCACTTTATATTTTCGAGAATTACCTTTGATATATGTAATACTTGTATCTGCGTCGCTATACACTCTGGTAAGAATTGAGTAAGTTTGATTATTGCCAAGGAAGGGTTTAAATTTTACTTCAAAAGCAACCGTGTCTGCGGGCTCGAGAATAATATTCTGTGTTAAGAAAATTGTTTTATCAATATCGAAAGGGTTTATATCAGAAGTTTCAAACCTTAAGTCATAGATATATGCTAATGTAGTATCGCTAATGTTCCTGACAACTAATTTTTTAGATGCAGAATCACAATGAGTTATATCTTTAAATTCGAGCGGGTCTATTGCCAAGACTTTATTATAACCAATTCCACTAACCTGAACATAAATAGTATCCCAACGACTACCATTAAATTCTCCAAAAACTGCATCGCTGATAATCTGGAGCACAACCTTCCTTGCACCGGACTGCTCCGGTTTAAATATCACTGGTATTTTAATGAATGAACCTTTCCCAATAATAGTATCTTTTGGAAAATTAAAATCTATCAAAATAGTTATCCTATTTTTTATATTTACTTC
>CAYUZZ010000038.1:0-12014 GCA_964449505.1 uncultured Hyphomicrobiales bacterium
CCACTGTTTTTTGCAAACGATAAATTAAATCTGGTTGCAAATGCCTTTAATATTCTACTTTTTAATCAGGAAAAATTGAATGCAGCATTGAATCAAGAGAAAATCGGTTTATTTAATCAGGGTAAATTAAACGCTTCGGCTAATCAAGAAAAAATGAACGCAGCAATGAATCAGGAGAAGTTAGGAATGCTGAGTCAAGAGAAGATTGCACTGTTTACAATTTTGAATACCGAAAAACTTGGGCTAATATTGGATAAAGGTAATTTGGGTTTGATCTTGTACAATCAAGACGTATTTAAAGCTTTCGCGAATGCAAATCAATTGGGATTGTTTAATCAGGATAAAATCGGAATATTTGCTTGGGGTAGTATTGCCTTACCACGAAATGATTAGTGCATACTTGTAAATAATTAAAAATGCTAATATATATCAGGCTAATTCTGAAATCAACCGTTTGTTTAATTGTTGCAATTATTCTAACGCAGAATTTATGCAAAGCTGAATTAGATTTGTATGAATATAACTACGGAGATTTGAGATTTATTTATTACGGGAAGAATTATTCATATTTGTTGGAGCATTCTGCAAAAGCTTTTACAAATGCTTTTAACAAACACAAGCAATTATGGGATTATTTGCCAAACCACGAAAGTGTAATATTTATACATGATTTGAGCGATTTCGGTAATGGCGGGGCAGTTGCAATGCCATTCAATTTTGTTTCGGTGGGGGTAAATCCCTTCGATAATGTTTATGAATTAATGCCAGCACCCGAAAGGGTGCAATGGCTGGCTTCTCACGAACTGACCCATATTGTGATGTGCGATAAGTCCAACGAAACCGATGATTTTTATCGAACTATATTTTTTGGTAAACCCTTAAATGATAATTCTAACCCCTTGTCATTTATTTATTCGTATTTAGCTTCTCCAAGATGGTATTCTCCACGTTGGTTTCATGAGGGCATTGCCATTACTTGCGAAACATTTCTTAATGGTGGCTTTGGAAGAACTTTGGGTGGATTTGATGAAATGACTTTCAGGACTATGGTGCTCGATTCGGCTTATTTCTATTATCCCGTAGGATTAGAAACTGAAGGCTCAACTCTTGATTTTCAGGTTGGAGCCAATGCCTATCTTTACGGTGCTCGATTCGATACATATCTACTAACAAGGTTTGACTTAGCCAAAGTTATTGATTTTTACAGTCGTTCCATCAACAGTAGAGGATTTTTTGCAAGTCAATTCAAAAATGTATTCAATGAAGATTTGATTACCATTTGGAAAGATTGGATAGAATACGAAAATGATTTCCAGTATAAAAACCTTGAGCTAATTAGGCAGAATAAATCAACAGAATTTCGCAGAATTCTTGAATTCGGTCTTGGTTCGGCTTCCCGTCAGTTTTATTCAAAAAAAGATAATTCTATAATAGCTGCTGTAAATTACCCAGGCAGCATGGCAACTATTTCTAAAATCAATCTATATGACGGAAAAATTAAACACTTAACAGATGTTATATCACCACGGCTCTACTTCGTTACTAATATAGCATACTCCGAAAAAAGTAATTTAATTTTTTATACAGAAAACAACAATGCTTTTAGAGATTTGGTTATTATTGATTCTGATACTGGTGATGAAATCAAGCGACTGAAGAACATAAGGATAGGTGACCCTGTAGTTAACAAAGAAGATAATTCTATTTGGTGCATACGCAATTATTATGGAAGAAGTGTAATATGCAGAATTATAGCACCATATAATGATGTAGAAGAATTATATACAATACCTTATTCATATACTTTTTTTGACATTGATATTTCTTCAGATGGAAAAATTTTATCTGGTACCTATGGTTCGCCAGACGGCAGACAGAAAATAGTTACAATGAATATTGCTGAGTTGCTCAGCGGTAAATTTAACTTTAACGAAATTTACGAATTTGAAGATAATTCTGCATCAAATTTCGTTTTTACTGAGGACAACAATCACTTGATAGGAACATCTTATATGACCGGTGTGTCCAATGTATTTAGAATTAATTTGGAAAATAAAAAAGCTGAAGTGATAACTAATTCGGAAACTGGTATGTTTAGACCAATTCCTATTGCTAATGATTCCATTATGGCATATTACTATTCTAAAAGTGGATTTGTTCCGGTTATGTTCCGATTAGACACATTCTGCAATGCTACTTCGATTAATTACCTTGGGATGAAAGCCTTACAAAATAATCCCGAACTGAAGAAATGGAACCTGCCCTCTTTTTCAAAGATAGTTATCGACAAAAGTGTAATATCGGAAAAGTCCTATAATAGTTTCAATAATTTGAAACTGAGATATATGATTCCGGTAGCAGAAGGATATAAGGATTTTCCTGCTTATGGGCTTAAGTTTAAATTTATTGATGATATATATATCAATCTAATAGATATTTCTTTTCTGTACTCACCAAATCCACTTATTCCTGCTAAGGAGCGATTTCATTCTAATTTGAAATTTAATTATCTTGAATGGGAGTTAATCGGTACATATAATAAAACAGATTTTTATGACCTTTTAGGTCCAATTAAAAGAAGTAGGGCAGGTTACAGTCTCAGTATAGAATATCATGATTATTTTATGTATAATAGGAAACCCGAAAATGCAGATTATAAGATAAAGGTATTTTATGCAGGCGATTTGCAATCATTACCTGAATATCAAAATGTGAATGTTAGTACAGATAAATTAATTTCGGCAATCATAAATTTTAATTATTCCTTTTTAAGAAAATCCTTGGGAGCTGTTGATGATGAGCAAGGAGTTGATTATAAGCTATATTTATCAACAGTTGCCGTCGATAATTTTGTGATACCCAAAATTTTTTGGGAAGGGTCATTTGGCAGACTATTACCTTTTAGGAATTCATCGTTTTGGTTAAGATTGTATGGAGGCAAATCTTTCGGCGAAACGTCAAGTCCTTACAATTATTTTTATTTTGGAGGATTTGGGAATAATTATATGGATATGTACAAAATATGTAGATTTAGAGAATCTGAAAGTTTCCCTGGACTTAAAATTAACGAAATTGGTTCGGAAGCATTCATAAAATCAACAATCGAGATTAATTTGCCACCTATCAGATTTAGGAAATTTGGATTTTTGCCTTTCTATTTTACTTACTCAAGATTATCAATTTTTGCATCAGGATTACTTTTGGGCAACCAAGACTTTTCATATACCACAAGGGCACTATCAGTGGGCTGTCAAATAGACTTCGAACTATCATTGTTTTATCTTATGAAAACGTATCTATCATTCGGATATGCTATGGCATCATTAGAGAATCAAAGAGCGACCGATGAATTTATGATTTCTTTGAAGTTTTGATATAAATATAATGTTATCACTATTTCCCGTTGTCGTTCTTGTTATATCCTTGATTTTTATCGACACGTTCAAGCTTGTTAAAAAAGAATTTATAATGTATTTATTTATAAGTGGGGCTTTGATCAGTCTATTAGCATATTTGATAAACACATTATCATCAGAAATAGTTCAAAATTATTCCATTTCGAGATGGGGGATAATTCCACTAACCGAGGAAGTACTAAAATTTACCATAGTTATTTATATTTACCAAAAGAAGAAGATCGCTTTTATGATTGATGCAATCATATATGGATTCACAATTGGCTCTGGTTTTGCATTAATAGAGAATATGTATTATTATTATTTTCTGGATATAAATGCCCTGCATATTAGTATTATCCGAGGTTTTGGAACTGCTGTTATGCACGGATTTACAACGGGAATTGCATCTGTGTTGCTATTATATTTTAATCATCTGAAAGAGATTAAAATATCAAAAAGCATTATGATTTCAATATCAATTGTAGTTATCATTCATGCTTTTTACAATTTCTTTAATATGCAACCTATGATACAAACAAGTCTTGTTTTATTTTCATTTATCATAACTACATATTTTATATTTGAGAATAATGAAAAAACAATAAGAAAATGGATTGATGAAGAATTTGATACAGAAATTGATTTATTAAATATGATTGAATCGGGACAGTTTGGTAAAACAAAAACAGGTAAATATATTAATGATATTAAAAGCAGATATGACCCATTAATTGTGGTCGATATGATAATGCTGATTAAATTGAACTTAGAACTTTCGCTCCAATCCAAGGCAGCATTAATGATACAAAGCAACGATATTAATGTTCCTTTTGATACAGAAATTCAACAAAAAATAATCGAATATAATCAATTATTACAAAATATAGGAAAACTGAACCTGAAAACATTATCGCCTGTGCTTAGATTGGACAGAAGTGCTATCTGGAAAATAAATATGCTAAACAATAGCTCAAATGCTACAAACTTGAAGGAGGAATAATACCGTCTTCGGTCAGATAGCCCAGAATATACTTGCTGCCTGCTTCATATCCACAGCCTATCGCAATTGTTTTTTGGTAAATTATAAATTCATGTTTAATAATATCAAAACCGTTTTGTATTAGAATGATAGAAAGCAAAATCAATGCAAAATTAAGTACAAGTGGCTGCAACTCTACAAAGTTCTTGATCGTATTGGAGATAGTTTTGAAAGCCTTAATATCGGAGTTTTTGCTAGTTGCGTCCCATAGGTCATTCTTGAACCAATCATCAGGTTTATTTTGTGGTAAAAACTTGGAACCCCTAATTTGCAGTTGAATTTCAGGGAAACTACCTACCTCTTCTTTGGAGTTATCGTTTAATCCAATCCATATAGACTTAACAGAACTGGGAACAGGCTCACTTGTAATGGTCTGTACCAACCAGTTTTCGAATTCTATCAGGGTGCGGTCAAAGTCAACAGATTTTAAAGAAGTTGGATTATAATCTGGCATAAATTTCTTAATACCCTCCAGTAATAATTTCTTACTCTCATCAAAATCAGGTTTGCTTAGGATGATATTTTCAATATATTCTTGAAACTTTTCTTTTGAATCTATAGCTTGTTTCTTTGCCATTATTTATTCTCTTTTGAATTTGTATCACTTTTGGAAAAATTAATTGAAACGGAATTAATGCAATATCTTAGTCCGGTTGGTTGTGGACCATCTGGGAATAAATGACCAAGATGCCCGCCGCACTTGGCGCAGACAACCTCAGTTCTAACCATACCTAATGATGAATCAGCAATCTCTTTTATAGCGTCGGTTCTAACAACATCAGAAAAACTGGGCCAACCACAATGCGACTCGAATTTGGCATCTGATGTAAATAAAATATTGCCACATGCACGGCATTTATAAGTACCCTTTTCGAAAAATAGATTATATTCACCAGTACCAGGGTACTCGGTGCCTTTATTCCTCAAAACTTTGTATTCCTCGGGAGACAGAATTGATTTCCAATCCTCCTCCGATTTCATTATTTCAAATTTAGAATTATTTCTATTGTCCAAATTTTTTTTATCCTGTGTATTACATGATACAGATGAAAACACAACCAAAAGCAAAAATACAAAAAGATTTTTAAGCAAGTTCATTAAATTACCTATCAAATTTTAAATATTTACGTTTTTTCATAATAAATATTTGTTAAAACAAATGTAATACTTCATTATTATAATATTTGATAATTATATGCTTCTAATAAATATAATATTATGTAAAACTAAAATTAATTTAAAATGTTCAAAAAACCACATTTAATAACCATTGTAAATGGTTTCATCCTGATAGTAGCGGGTTTATTTTCTTTTTTTTCAAATCCAGAGCGACCATTTACCGCACTGATAGCACCTGCAGTTGGGATTATATTGTTAATTCTATCCATATATGTAAAAAAAGCTAACAAAACTGTGGCCCACATAGTCGCAGGTTTAACACTTTTGTTTGCAATACAAACAGGTTACATGGCAATTACATCAACCAAAGTAGAAGATATGGAAAAAAGGAATCGTCGGGTAACAGTATTTTCTATTATGTCACTATCTTGCCTTGCTGCCACTGGACTTTATGGTTATAGATTTGTAAAAATTAAAAGAGGGGATACCCTTTAGAATCTATATTATTTCGCAGCAAATATTTAGAAATTTCGGCACTTAGCAAAATAATCAGTGACGAGTAATATATCCATATTGCTAAAGATATGATTATGGCATAAGTGCCGTAAAATTTTCCATAATTAGCAAAGCTACTTATATAATATGCAAATATATGTCTTGATAATTCAATAGAAATTACACAGATGGCGGTAGAAAGTAAAACTATCTTTGATGGAATTTTCTTATTTGGCACATAGCGAAAAATAAAATAAAAAATAATAAAAGAAGATACAATGGTAACCCCAAATAAAATCGAACCATTAAAATAAGTTAGCAAAAAAGGTGGTAATGCCGAACCAAAAAGGTCAGTAATAAAACTAATAATTGGAAGAGCATAGGAATATATCATGATTAATAGAGAAAACAAAATGGTATAAAGAATATCTTTTAACCTGTAGATCAAGAATATTTTAGTGTATGAAAGCTCGAAAACGGAATTCAATCCAGTTCGAATAGAGCTTATCAAAGTGGAAGAAATCCATAGAAGTCCGCCAATACCAATTATGCCAAAAAAGGTACTATGTTCGGTGATTAATCTCACTTCAGACAATACTGATTTAAGAAATTTATAATTTGATTCTGTCGGTGGAAGAAAACCAGCAAATATATCTTGTAGCAAGAAGTCGATGGTAGTTGCATCAATTGCATTACTAAGAATATATATAGCTATCAGGAATAGGGGTATCATATAAATCATAACATTAAAGGCAATGCCCGATGCCAACATAAAAGTATGATGCCTGTCTAAAATATCTGAAAACTCATTTAAAGTAATCCAACTGCTTTTAATTAACTCTCCAATTCGAGTTAATTTAGTTAACTTTGCTATTTTGACTGATTTTATTGTTTTAAGTAATTTTTTTTTCAAGCTTGTAAGTTTTATTAAAATTTATGAATTCCAAAAATAAAGTAAATTCATCTAAAATTATAATTTATTTAATTGATATATTCGATCCCATTTACCAAGTTGCTTTCATTCATAATAGCTAAAAAACAAAAAACAACACAAAAAAACGAATTTACATAACTCAGTAATTTATAATAACCTTATTATCAATAAGATAAGCTATAGCTAAACAATATGTTAATAGCAAGAAAAATACTTGAAATTTTTTTCATTTTATTATTCAATAATTTATAAGTAATTTGGAAGTTGTTAATTAAACAAATTAATAATTTATTTATAAAAATAAGAGAATGTTTATGAAGAAAATATCAACTACATTAGCATTGATGATTTTTACGTTTACTGTAATATCAGCTCGTCCCCAATATTCAATATTGCAGACATACGGCACAAAATGCAGTAATTGCCATATAAACAATAATTATGGTGGACAGAGGAACGCAGGTGGTTTCATAGCGCGTAATTCTATTAGTGTTATTAATCCAGAATCTGTGGGCTTATCAGGGTTTTATGATTTTTTGGGTGATAAGAATTCATTTATGGATGACGATATATTATGGGGACTTGATTTCAGATATCAAAATGCTCGTTGGGGACAAACCCAAAAGCTTACCGAAGTAAGAGATTCCAATTTGTTGCCAGTGGCACCAACACTCGAGAGAAAGGGAATGATAATGCAATTAATGCCCTATCTGAGTGTTCGCCCCTTTGATTGGATGAAAATTGACGGTATGTACAACTTTTCTTACGATATAGAACCAAATATGCGTTACAAAGGGCAGCAACCAGGTCACGTTAGTGCAACCTTTGATATTGCTGACTATTTGCCATCAGTACGTGTGGGCTATTTTCCACCCGATATGGGAATTGACTACGACGACCATACACTTCAGGTACGACAGGTAGCTGGTCGCGGTCGCAGCACTCCCTTAATTCCGGCTGATTATGCAGAACTTGGGCTTCAGTTAAATTATGACAGATTAGATTGGCTTAGTGCATCTTTTGGTATTTTCGAAGCTAAAAATATGGCTGATTTGACAATCGAGAATACAATTCCTGTTGTAGATAAGAACACACTTTCGAGTACATTAAATGTAACCGTTAATTCAGAATTACCTGGCGGATTGATAGGATTTGCGGGTGCTACTCATTATTTTAACGGCAAACTGAAAAGCGATGATGGCATATATTTTGGCAATGGTTTTTATACAATTTCTACATTTTTCCTGGGAGTTGGAATGTCTGATAGATTTGCTGTTATGGCAGAATATGCAACATCTACCAAACAATCAATACGAAGTGTTGATAATTATTTTGTGGAATTGGATTACTTGGTATATGAACCAATCAGCGTGTATGCCAGATACGAAATTTCGAACACAGATTTAAAATTGACAGGTGATAAATTTGAATCCAACCAGTATGTATTTGGTTCCCATATATATTTGTTACCATATATTGATTTATTGCCAGAATACAGAATATATGATAGAGGCGAAGTTAGCGGATATAGTTCCCAATGGACTTTCCAAATTCATGTATTTTATTAAGATTATTTAAAAATAAATAGAGGAAAAATTATGATGAAAGACAATAATGAAAGAAGAGATTTTATAAAAAAAGCTAGTGCAGTTTTTACATTCGGTGTATTTGCATCATCTTTTGGAGCTGTCGTTAACTCTTGCGAAAAAGATGAAGTTCAAGCAGCACCTGAACCCGAAACAATTGACATTGATTTAGCACCATTTCCTAAATTGGCTAACCCTGGTGGTTTTGCAATGGTAAAAATTACCCTGAAAACTGGAGCAAAGGTAGATGTGATAGTTAACCGATTAGACCAAAGTTCTTTCTCGGTTCTTGATTCTACTTGCAGACATCTTGGTTGTCAGGTAACATTGCCAGATACAGAAAGCTCTGATATTATTTGCTACTGCCATAATGTGCAGTTTAATTTAAGAACTGGTGCAGTAACAGTCAAACCAATCCCTGATGCTGTCCCAGGATTAACTAAATATAAAGTTTTTGCTTATGACCAAGCAAAAAATATTCTACAGATAGTTGTTTAAATTTACTTTTTTGATTGTGTTTCGTTTAATAGTTAACAGTTATTTTAAAATTTATAAAGGGTAATAAAATGTTTAAGAAAATCGCAACTTTAGTGCTTTCCGCAGGAATGTTTGTATCATTGGTTTCTTTATCAACGGCAGAAGATGCCAAAACAGGTAAAACTATTTTTGAAGAATCTAAATGCTTAACATGCCATAGTGTAAATTCTATGACAATGGAAGGTAAAAAGAAAGACAAGAGTATAGATTTATCAAATGTTGGGGCTGATCAAACTGCTGAAACTTTGAAAACTTACTTGAAAAAAGAATCAGAATATAAGGGCAAAAAGCACCCAATAGCATTTAAGGGCGAAGATGCTGACTATCAGATTTTAACAGATTGGCTTTTGACTTTAAAAGAAGCCAAGTAATTAATTGAACTGAGCAAAGGGGACTTTGGTCCCCTTTACTGAATTCAAAAAAAATACAGTATATTTGCTACATCAATTATACATTTTTATAATTTTAAATAGGGGATTTCGCAATGTTTAAAAAACTTGCAACATTAGCACTCTCAATTACTTTATTGGTATCTTGGCTTTCTGTATCAAATGGACAGGAAGCGAAAGATGGCAAAACTATTTTTGAAGCATCTAAATGCTTAACTTGCCACAGTGTAAATTCTTTAGCCATAGAAGGTAAAAAGAAAGATAAAAGTATAGATTTGTCCAATGCTGGTGCTAACCATACCAGTGATGAATTAAAAACATTTCTAAAAAAGGAATCAGAATACAAAGGCAAAAAGCATGCTATCGCATTTAAAGGCGAAGATGCAGATTTCCAGATTTTATCAGATTGGCTTTTAACATTGAAAGAAACCAAATAAATATTTCGGTTGAGCAAAGGGGATGTAATTATCCCCTTTTCTGAATTTAAAGAATTAAGAGTTAACAAGTAAAAATTGTTATAAAATTGGAGTAAAAATGAAAAATTTGTATAGATTTATATATATTCTGACCCTATTTATTTTTTCTTTCGGTGCAGTTCTAAGTCAGGATAACCAAACTTGTTTGGACTGCCACGACGACCCAGACATTACAATGGAAAGAAAAGGAAAAGAAGTTTCCTTAACTGTCAGAAAATTTGACCTAAAACGTTCGGCTCACCAAAATCAAAAATGCGTTGGATGTCATAAGGGATTCAACCCTGATGATATTCCTCATAAAGAAAAAATTACACCTGTAAATTGTGCAGATTGCCATACAGATTATGCTAAAATCCACAAGTTTCATCCACAGTTTACTAAAAATGGAACTTTTGATTCGCCCGATCGAAACTGCAAAAATTGTCACGGTACTCATAATATAATTTCACCAAAATTGCCAACTGCAAAAACTCATTTTAGTAATGCTACACAATTTTGTGGCAATTGTCATCCTGATTACAAAAAACAACATCTTGAATCTGAACATGCAATTCAATTGAAAAAACACGAGCCAAATGCACCAACATGTATTTTTTGTCATAGAAATCCAATTACTCCAGGTTCAACTCCAGACAAATTAACGCTCAAAAGAAATCAGGAAAAGCTTTGTTTAAATTGTCATTTATCGAGTAATACTACAAAGTACTCCAAGTCATTGATAGATTATGAAAAGAGTGTACATGGTAGAGCAATTACCAATGGCAATCAATTTGCCGCCGCTTGTATAGATTGCCATGGAACACATGATTTGAAAAAAGCAAGCTCGCCGTCTTCATCGGTTGCTTCTGGTAAAATTCCTGATGTATGTGGTAAATGCCATATAACTATCTCGCAAGAGTATAAGGCAAGCATTCATGGTCAATCCTTGAAGAAAGGTAATAAAGATGCTCCCGGATGCACATATTGCCATGGTGAACATGCCATCCAAACTCAGCCGAGGATTGATAAACAGTTGATATCAAAGAATCAGATGAATTTCGATAATTTGCAAACTACAAAAATGATTCAATGTGTAGAATGCCATGCTAATTCTGAAATGATGGGTAAATATAATATCCTAACAATTGATAAGGCTCACGATTGGTTACCAAATCTTTCTACTCATTACAAAACAGTACGCTGTGTTGACTGCCATTCAGTTTATGAGCCACCGCACATGTCCCATAACATTTTAACTCCTGAGCAAACCATCAAAAGGTGCGACGAATGTCATTCAAAGAATTCTGTATTGATGACAATGTTGTACAAACACGAGAAACAGAAGTCAAGGGAGAAGTTAGGATTTATTAATGGAACGGTTCTAAGTGATGCCTATGTTATTGGCACCACCAGGAATATATTCCTCGACGTACTGTCACTATCAATGTTTGGACTAATCATTTTTGGTATTATCATTCATGGTGCCATCAGGTGGTATTTTAGAAAAAGTGCTCCTCAGGATGCTGAAAAAATAAAAGAAATTGATGAAGATTAATAAAAATAATTAAATTGTATTATATATGAAAAAAATATATTTGTACCCTTTGGGACTTAGATTGTGGCATTGGTTAAATGCTCTGCTTTTCTTTATACTGATTGCTTCAGGACTCAGTCTGCATTATTCGGACCCACAAAATAGTCTTATACCTTTTGATATTGGGGTGGTTTCTCATAACTTATCTGGAATTCTACTTTCTCTAAATTATTTGTTCTTTTTTCTTTTTAATATAATCAACGGTAATATAAAACATTATATTCCTAGTTTAAAAGGGTTGTTTAAAAGGTTATTTTTACAAATAAGATTCTATATTCTTGGTATATTTATTGGAGAACCGCACCCATTTCCAAGCACTACTGAAAGTAAATTTAATCCTATGCAGCAGATTACTTATCTTGGAATAATGTTTGTGATGATGCCAGCAATCGTAATCTCAGGTTGGGCATTAATGTTTCCTGAATATGCTCCAGATAAAATATTTGGTATGGGTGGAGTTTGGCCCAT
>CAYUZZ010000039.1:0-5938 GCA_964449505.1 uncultured Hyphomicrobiales bacterium
ATAAACTTCGACCCCGATTTTGTACTAAGTGTATTGATACCTAAATCTACATTTTACAAATCAATTTATAATCAAATTTATTTAATAATCGCCTTCAGTATATTGATAATTGCACTTATTTACATTGGTTTCAGATACGCATACAGGACCATACTGCAACAATCGAACACTAATGAAAGATTGATGGAATACTACAAAAATCTAATTACATTATCACCAAATTTACTCGCAATTTTTGATGAATCGGGAAAGCTAATTGAATATAACAGCAATTTTATGAATTCTTTCGCCAATCTAATTACCGATAACATCAATTTGAATCAATTTATCAAGAAACTACTTTTGGTAGATGTTGCATTGGACAAAATTCCTGATAACTTGAATAAATTGAATGATTGCAGGTTTTACGATAGCATCAATAAAAAATATTTCCTTACGAAATATAATAGCTTCAATGTTGAAAAAACTAAAAACTACTTCTTTATCATAATTGATATAACCGATATTAAAAATAGAGAAAATGAAATTGATTCCTTGAATAGAAATCTTGAAGTAATTATACAAAAAAGAACTTCTCAATTAGAAGAAGCGATGAAATCACTACAGGCATTGAACAGAAAGTTAAGCAAACATACAGAGAATCTACAAGTTCTGAACGATGAATTAATGACTTCTGAATCTAAATTAAAAGAATCCGTCGAGACCAAAGATAGATTTCTTTCAATAATGGCACACGACATTAAAAATCCCATTCATTCTGCCAATATGATAATAGATTTATTGAACAATTATCAGCAATTAATGAGACCTGACGAGATTTCTGGGTATTATCAAAAAATAAACAAAACCCTTAATTCTGTGAGCAGATTAATCGAAGATATACTTTTGTGGTCGAAAGCACAATCTAATAAACTTTTAATTGATCAAGAAAAAATTAACCTAAATGAATTTATTCAAAACGAAATTAAGATATTTGATTCCCAAATTTCCGAAAAAATGATACAATTGAACGTCGATATACAACCAGATACTTTTGTCCTTGCTGACAGAAATATGATTTCGACAATAATTAGAAACCTTATTTCCAACGCAATCAAATTTTCTTTGGCTGAATCCGAAATAATAGTTTCTTGCCAAGCCAATCCAACAGAGAGCAAGGTAGTAATATTGATTGAAGACATGGGTATTGGTATGGATGAAATTACAAAAAATAATCTTTTTAACATTGGAATGAACACAACCCGCAAAGGAACTGCTGGTGAAACAGGTACTGGAATTGGACTTCTACTCAGTTTTGAGTTCGTCAAAACAATGAAACAAAAGATTTGGGTAATATCGAATGAAAACCAAGGTACTAAATTTTTCTTTACACTAAATAAAGTTCTAATTGAAAAAAGTTAATAATAGAGAAGATTTATTATTATTGACCAATAGTAATAGTGGCAAATTAAACTCAAAGCATATAGATGATAGCTACACGTTTTGCAAACAAATAGCTATTAATAACTACGAGAATTTTCCAGTTGGTTCAATACTTATTCCATCAAATCTACGTCCCCACTTTTTTTCAATTTATGCCTTTAGTAGAATCGCCGATGATATAGCTGATGAGTCGTTCATTGAAAATAGGGACGAAAAGCTCGCATCATTAAATAGAATGATTGATATGGTCGAAAATAAAGTGAAATATCAAGAAACACAAAACCCAGTATTCTCTGCACTATACAAAACTATCCTTGAAAAAAATATTCCTAACGAACCATTTATAAAATTAATAAATGCCTTCAAACAAGATGTAATGTTTCAACAACCGGAAAACTGGGATGATGTGCTTGACTATTGCAACAAATCAGCAAATCCAATAGGAGAGTTAGTGCTACGTTTATTTGATAATTATGATGAAACTACAAGTAAAAAATCTGATGCAATATGTACTGGATTACAATTGATAAATTTTTGGCAAGACCTGTCAATCGATATGAAAAGGGGCAGATTTTATATTCCCAAAATAGTTTTACAAAAAAATAATATTACAATTTATAATGAAAAGTTAATAGGGAAAAAGGACAATATAAATAAAAGTTTAAATGAATTGTATGATTTTACAGAAAAATTTTATAAATTTGGTTTTAATTTAATTAACAATATTAAGAATAAAAGATTAAAATTAGAATTGAAGCTTACAATGCAAGGAGGAGACTTAGTTCTCAATAAAATTAAGAATTTGGGAATTGACATTTTGGATAAAAGACCCAAATTAAACAAGATAGATTACTTTTTGATTTTGTTAAAAGCCACTAAATAGATCGTATATGAATATAGTTACACAAAATGATTTGGCAACCCACGAGAATGTTGCTCCTCCACAGGCACAACGTTCTAACTTTTCCTATTCTTTCAAGCTGTTGCCTAAAGAAGAACGATCGGCTATCAATTCAGTGTATGCCTTTTGCAGTTATATTGATGATATTGTAGATGGTACCCCCAACATTAATAGTAAATCTGTAGTAAGAAAATTAGATAGACTATCTTGGTGGGAGCAAGAAATTGAGCGCCTATACGAAGGGAAAAATGATTCATATTATTTGCGACCATTTTATGCTTTAATCAAAAGATTCGATATTCCCAAACAATACTTTCTTACTCTCATAGATGGCGTAAGAACAGATTTAGTAAAATACAGATATAGAACTTTTGACGAACTGAAGGATTATTGTTATAGTGTGGCAAGTATAGTGGGGCTAATTAGTATAGAAATATTCGGATATAAATACGAAGAAACAAAGAGCTACGCCATTAACCTTGGATATGCCCTGCAACTTACAAATATACTGAGGGATATTAAATTCGATGCACATAGAGGATATATATATTTACCAGCAGAAGATTTAACAAAATTTAACTACACCGAGGCTGAGCTTATGGCTTCGGTTTATAATGATAATTTTATTGAACTAATGAGGTACGAAACCGGTAGAGCAAGGGAATATTTTCATCGAGCACGTACCTATCTGAGACCTGACGAAAAACCTACCATAATTGCAGCAGAAATTATGGATGCCATATATTTTAGATTGCTAGAAAAAATTGAATTAAATAATTTCAATGTATTTCATAAAAAAATCAAAGTCTCTACCTCTCATAAAATCTTACTATCAGCAAAGCATTGGTTATCTATGAAAATGTTTATTCAAAGATTTTTATCAGGTAAAGATAAATAAAAAGTAAAAATTTGTTATTTTTGTTGTTTAATATTTTAATTAATCGAAAATAGAAAAGATGCAAATCGAGTTTAACGAAATAGAACTGAAAGAAATACAAAATCATATTTCAAAGTATCCTGCAAAAAAAGCAGCCATTATGCCAATTCTTTGGATTGCACAGAATAAATGGGGATGGATATCAATGGAAGTTATGGACTACGTTGCCAAAATCCTTGATTTACCCGTCTCGCACGTAGAAGGAGTTGCCTCTTTCTATACAATGTACTATAAAAAGCCGATGGGAAAATTTCATATACAGGTTTGTACTAATGTATCATGTATGTTGCGAAAAGGGGATTTGATTCTTAAACATGCTATTGAAAGTTTAGGTATCAAAAATAATGAAGTTACTCCCGATGGCTTATTTTCGCTCGAAGAAGTGGAATGCATGGGTGCTTGTGGTGGTGCTCCGATGATTGCCGTTAATGAAGATTTTTATGAAAATTTTGATTTGCAGCAATTTGATGATTTAATTAAAAAATTATCAAATAATTTGTGACTTTTTTGTAATTAAATTGTCTTTATTATATATATAATGTCAGTTATTAAATATGTTTTTATTTAAGTATATATCGTTTTCGAAGATTTTATTAGCAATCATAAGCATAATATATTTTGTAAATGTGATTACTAATAACTATTTTGTCGATTTTCTGTCTCTACAGCCCAAAATTGTGTTAGAAGAATTAAAACTTTGGAAAATACTTACTTTTCCATTTGCTATACATACATTGGACAGCTTCCTTTTGTTTGCCTTTGCCTTTAATTTTTTTTCAGTAAAATTAGAAAAATTAGTTGGTAGCTTCCGGTATCCCTTTTGGTTACTAATTCTCAACCTTATATTAGGATGCCTTATTACTTTGGTATTCTGGAATTCGCAGTTTAGTTTTTCAGGAATAGATGGAATATCGATTTTTGCAATTTCACTTTATCTTATGCTGAAGCCACGCTCAACTTTTAATATTTTTAAAGGTAAAATAAATCTTTTACCAATGACACTCTTATTCCTGATATTTTGGATATCATCGAAAATATTTGTTTATGGATTTAATGATGCAACAATGGCTATTACTACGATTACATCATCAATTTTCGGAATTGCAACTTCATTACTAATTTATTTTCAGATTAAAATTTATAATAGAAATGAAGTTGAACCTGCTACTGAAACTCATCCGCGCAATTTTCCCGACATCGAGATGCTAAGTGCTATCAGAGAAAAAAAGACAGCTGGTTTTCTGTATAATACAGAAAAGATGAAATATGACAACATTGATGAATTAATTGATGAAAACACTTATTATAATTTGACCGACGACCCTGCTATCAATGAAGACCATTTAAATTACATTCTCGATAAAATTAATGAAACAGGTAGAGACTCACTTACACATGCTGAAAGAAAGTTTCTTTACGATTACTCAAAGCAAATTTAAACTTTATTTTTAATAAATTATTTTTATATGGACAACTTTATGGCTGAAAAATCTGCTATTTTAAATAGTGATAACATTGTCAAGCACATTGACATAAAAGCATTTGATACAACAGAATTAGTTAATCAAATGGGCGATACTGCCTATCAGGCAAGAAACCTCCACAGAGCATCTAAAATCTTTGAAATGATGCAGAGTGACAAAGATTGCTGCGTTTATCTTACATTAGCAGGTTCGTTGATTAGTGCCGGTATGAAGGATATAGTTGTTGAATTAATGAATAATAACATGATTGACACAATCGTATCCACAGGTGCCAATATAGTGGACCAAGATTTCCTGGAAGCATTGGGATTCAAACATTACAAAGGCACTCAATTTGTAGATGACAACGAGCTAAGAGAATTAATGATTGATAGAATTTACGATACTTATATCGATGAAGAAGACCTGCGAATTTGTGATATGACAGTTGCAGAAATAGCAAATTCCCTTCCTCCCAGACCATACAGTTCAAGGGAGTTTATTCAACAGATGGGAAAATATCTTGTTGATAATAATAAAGGGGAAGGCTCTATCATCAGAACAGCATACGAAAAAGGTATTCCAATTTTTTGCCCAGCTTTCTCCGATTCATCAGCAGGTTTTGGATTAATTCACCACCAATTTAACGCCAAAGGTGAAGTAGTTTCAATCGACTCTGCAAAAGATTTCCTTGAATTAACCAAAACTAAAATAGAGATTGGCACTACCGGCATATTTATGTTGGGTGGGGGTGTACCCAAAAACTTTATACAGGACGTGGTTGTAGCCGCAGAGGTGCTTGGTATTGATGCCGATATGCACAAATACGCAGTTCAAATTACTGTTGCAGATGAACGTGATGGTGGGCTGTCCGGTTCTACATTGAAAGAAGCAAGTTCTTGGGGTAAAGTAGAAACTACTTACGAACAAATGGTATTTTCGGAAGCGACCATTGCATTTCCTATTATTGCAAGCTATGTTTATCATAGTGGTGCGTGGAAAGGTAGAACCGAGCGCAGGCTAAACGATATATTTACAAAGTAAGCTATATGAATTTCATAAATAGTGCCGATTGTCTTAGCTTATTAATTAAAAGTAACAAAATTGTCATCACTACTCATACCAATCCTGATGGTGATGCGATAGGTTCCGAACTTGGTTTGTTTTACTTTTTGAAAGATTTGGGTAAGGATGTTATTATTATTAACGACAGCC
>CAYUZZ010000039.1:5948-11862 GCA_964449505.1 uncultured Hyphomicrobiales bacterium
TTGGAGTTCTTAGACGCCAATAACCAAATAAAAGTATTCAGCTACAATGACGATATTTCTTTTATTATGAATGCCGATTTGATTGTAATACTCGACCTGAATGCACCTCATAGACTTAAATCTATGCAAGAAACAATCACAAGAACTAAGAATACTAAATTATTGATAGACCACCATATAGACCCCGAGAATTTTGCAGACTTTGCTTTTGTGGATTACGATGCTACTTCGACTGGTGAGTTAATTTGGGAAGTAATTAAACCAAAAGTTACAACATCAAATCCAAAACTTACTAATCCACTTTATACTGCAATCATGACCGATACCGGTAGTTTTAGATTCCAAAAAACTGATGGTGATATTTTCAGAACTGCAGCCGATTTATTAGATTTGGGTGCCGACCCAGTTAATTGTTACGAACAGGTTTATAATCAAAATTCTATTTCTGCCATACAAATGCTGGGCGAAGCAATAAGTAGTATGTCACTTTTTTTTGATAACAAAGTTTGTATTATGACTCTCACAAAAGAAATGTTTGAGACAACTGGGGCTACAATAGAGGACACCGATAATTTCGTAGAGAAAACTATGTCGGTAAAGGGTGTTATGATGGGAATATTAGTTTCCTATCTAAGCAACAAAAGCGAAGTAAGAGTATCTATCAGGTCAAAAGAAAACTTCATACCTGCTCGCCAAATTGCCCTAACGTTTGGCGGTGGTGGGCACCATCAAGCAGCTGGTGCCAGATTGTTCGATATTAGTATTGAAGATGCCAAAATCATGATAATTAACGAGATAAATAAACAAATCTCAATATTCAATTATTGAAACACACTAAATTTATATTCTGTTAATTTCGATAATTCTTGTAATGAAACCACAATGTTTGCTGAGGTGCAATTTTTAAGAATAATTTCGGGCAATTGTAGATACAATTGCCTGTTTTGCTTTATGATTCCAAAATTACTTTTAAAGGACTTACTCAATTCATACTTACCAGGATAAATCGAAATTTTATATGGTTCCGAATTGTTAATTTCAATAATTATGCTTTGAAAAATATGTAAATTGCAGGAAAACTGAAGTATCAGTTCTGAATAGTTATTTCCTTTAAAGTAATGAATAGATTTAAGGCAATCTCCCGTTTTATGCATAGATTTGTTCTCACCATCTGCATGCAAAACAATGCTTTTTTGCTTTAAAATTTCCAAGGCACCGCTAATTGTATTTGTAGAATTTAATACCTGTAAATCATTCGATTGCAAGCTTATTTCATCGATTGATAATTCTAATTCTTCAGGAGAGTCCTCACCAAATAAAGTATAAACCTTTTTCAAATAATGTCTAAAAATCTTATCGAAAATAGGCTTATTTTCAGTGGGATGTTCTGGTCCATACCACCAAAACCAGTCGGAGCCTTCAGCAATTAGTAAGCAATTATAAGCCTCATCTACAATATCAGCTCCGAAATCATTTTTATGTAATTCGAAAAATTGCCTGGTTTTGCTCAATAAATTCCAAGCAGTGATATCTTCCTTATCACCAATCCAAATAGAAAAATTTCCATTTATCCACGATCCAGCTTGTATATTTTGAATTGTGGGTAATTGAATAGGGTTCATTGAATTTAAATAATCAGAAAATGTTAAGGTGCTTAATTCTTTATCATTCTGAATTAAACTGTAAAGTTCTCTTAGAAAAGGAATTCCATTATCGGGGTAGTATTCCCAGCAGTTTTCCCCATCTAAAATTACTGAAACAACCGCATTATCTAAAGCATCCTCTCCAAAAGAGGAAATTAACGAATTCCTAATATTTTTCAGACTATTTACAAAATCATTTGCAGCATCTTTTGCATTCCAAGTGGAATATGTAAAACCAATTTTATCTGACAAATTATGATCTCTAAAAAAGATAGTAAGTGTACCCGATTCTGTAGTGTAGGTATGCGGAAAATACTTCATTAAACTATTATTGTTATTCGTGGAGTTAAACAAGACCAATTCATCACCCGCTATCCACTTGATTCCATTATTAATTAACATATTCAAGGTTTCATTCGATATTGATCCTTCCGAGGGCCACATTCCATTTGGTTTGTTTCCAAAAACTGACTCGAAATAATCCATACCCATAGTTATTTGATGGTTTGCGTCCTGTGGATAGGTGAACAATGGGTTGGGCAAGTCAATATCAGGCATGCTATCCAAAGCAGCTCTCGAATCGATTAAAAGCGGTAAAATAGGGTGGTACATGGGAGAACATCCAAGTTCTATTTGACCAAGTTCTACTAATTTTCGGTACTGCCTATTTATTGAGCCGAGTATAGACATTTGCTCGTCAATTAATAATTTCTTTTCTTCTTCAGTATAATTACAACCTTTAGAAATTAGTCGCTTAATAAAACTTCTCTGAGATGAGAAATATCCAAACCAAACCAAATTATACAATACTTGTAAATCAAGCCACTCCTGATCAATGAAATCATTTATTGAAAATTCAGAATTCCTGGCTTTTTCATAAAGAAATTTATACCTTTTATTAGGAAAAATCATACTTTTGGTATTGCATGAAAAGAAGTTTAAAATAATTTCATTCTTGTCAAGCACACTAAGATTAGAAGCATTAATCATTGTAAGCCGTTGGATTTTATCACTAGCCTTCTTGTTTGTATATTCATCTAACTGAAGACTAAGCGATGGGGCAAAATTGAATGTTTGCTTGATAAATGGAAATTCGTACAAAACCTCTGGTATATCTAAATAATCCTTAGTGCCATGAAAAAGTACCCAAGGCAGTACAAACTCATTATCTATCCTGTAATATGGCTGATGTTGATGCCACAAAAATGCTAATTTAAGCTTCTTCATTTAAATCTATTTTTATAATTGTAAAAATCAGAATATTAAAATAAATAAAAATTTAAACAATGCATCATTTCAGATTATTTACTAATTTTGAAAGATTAAAAATTGTAAGAAGAAAAAATGAAAGTTATTAAAACTATAAGTCAAATGCAACTTGAATCTGAAGGTATTAAACATAATAATAAAACAATAGCTGTTGTGCCAACAATGGGCTATCTTCACGATGGACATCTTAGTTTAATCAAAAAAGCCAAGCAAACTGCAGATTACGTTATCACTACCATATTCGTAAATCCTACACAATTTGGACCAAATGAAGATTTCTCGAAATACCCAAGAGATTTTGATAGAGATTATTTATTGGCAGAAAGTGCAGGTAGTGATTATATATTCTTTCCTGATTCCAAGGAAATGTATCCCTTACCATTTTTTACCAGTATTATAGTTTCAAATGTAAGCGAGAAATTCGAGGGAATTTTCAGGCCAAGTCATTTTCAGGGTGTTGCGACCGTTGTAGTAAAGCTATTCAATATAACAAAACCAAATATTGCAGTATTTGGTCAGAAAGATTATCAGCAAACAATGGTAATCAGAAGCCTGATTAGAGATTTAAATTTTGAAATTGAATTAATTGTGGTACCTACATTAAGAGAAAGCGACGGTTTGGCGATGAGTTCGAGAAATAAATATTTGAGTGAAAGCGAGAGGAAAAAAGCAGGCATATTATTTAAAGCCATGGAAGATGTTAAAACTGCAATTGCAAAAGGTGAATGCGATAGAAAAATGCTTAACTCGTATATGCACAAAAAATTAAGAGAAATAAAGGAAATCAAAATTGATTATGCAGCCTGTGCAACCTCGAATAGTTTGGAAGAACCTGAGTTTTTTCTACCTGGAGAAGAAATTGTGATATTAATTGCATGTTTTCTTGGCAAAACACGATTAATTGATAATTCTCTAATGAAGATTCCAGGAAAGTTAAATCAATCCAATTTTGTAGAAGGTATCTGAAAAGTAAATGTTGTCAGATATAGAATTAAAAGATATAAAAGGTAAGGCATTATCTGGATTTTTATGGGAATTTTCTGGTAAATTTGTAGAATACTTACTTAATTTCATATTCGGCATTATATTAGTAAGAATTTTAGAGCCATTCGATTATGGAATCATTGGACTAACCTATATATTCATAAGAATCGCTGTCGTAATTACAGACAGTGGTTTTTCTAAGTCAATTATACAAAATCAAGATGCAAGTGATAATGATTATTCTACGGTCTTAATTTCGAATATTATCTTTGCCAGTTTCCTTTATTTAATATTGTTTTTGATAGCTCCATTTGTAGCTATATTCTTTAATGAAGACAAACTAACAGATGTAATCAGGATAATGGGATTTTCTATTGTCATTCATTCCTTTAATATTATTCAATTGAGTTTAATTTCTAAGAACCTTAATTTCCGCAAATCTACAATTATTAATTTGGTTAACATTGTTGTAGCCGCCCTAATTGCAATAATATTAGCGAAGTTGCATTTAGGGTATTGGTCATTGGTAGCTATGAACGTCTTACCTGGTATTACAGGTGGAATAATGCTTTGGGTAACATCAGAATATAAATTAAAATTCAATTTCTCCAAGCAGTCATTTAATAAATTGATTAAGTTTGGTTACACCGTTACTATTATTGAAATTATTAGTATTTTCTTCATTGAAATTTATAATCTGATTATTGGTAAAAAATTTAGTACTACACAAGTGGGATATTTTTCGAGAGCAAATCAAACCAATGCTATGGTTTCAGGAGTTTTTTCAGTTACAATGCAAAAAATATTATTCCCTATATTTAGTAAATTACAGAATAACCCAATCGTTTTATCGGAAACCATCCTAAAAGGAATTAGATTCGTAGCCTACATTAATTTCAGCTTAGTAATCTACTTATTGTATAACTCTAACGAGATTTTTATCATATTATTTACAGAAAAGTGGATACAATCTGTGTGGATGTTCCAAATTATTTGTTTACAGACATTTTTTTTACCAATTAATTCAATTATAAATCAGGTATTATTGTCGAAAGGTCTCACTGGTCAATTTATAAAATATGAATTACTAAAGAGATTTTTCCAATTATTAATAATTTTAATATTTTTGAAATCTATTTTCACCATTCTGATAGGAATTGTGCTCGTCGAAATAATTGACTTTATGATTAATCTACAGATATTAAAAAAGTTCGCGGGTATTAAAATCTACGAAACAATTAAAATTTTATTACCTTTCCTGATTATGATTGTACCATTGTTATTGCTAAATTTTCTGATTAATTCCATTACAGGTTCACTGAGTATTTATTTAAAAGTATCACTTTCATTAATTGCCAATGCCATATTAGTTCTTATATATGGTAGAATATTTAAATTAACAGTATATTCTGAGCTAATAGAAGGAATGAAATTCTTGACAACTTCGATTAAAGTAATAATTAGGAAAAATTAAAGAATACTAAAGAACTAACATAAACAAGTACATTTTACCCCAATTTGAATTTCAAAACCCAATATGTAAGCACTTTTGCTTATAATTTCCATAGCTAAATGTTATAAAAGTAAATTAATTGTCTTTTAATTCGTTCTAAACACTAAACAAAGAGAAATAATGCGAATTGTAGTAAAAATAATCATTTTTGTTGCAGTAATTAATATGAGTTTTGCTCAGAAGTTACTGATACCTATGGATTTGTCCCAAACAGACCATCTTAAATCCTATGGATTGGTGTATTGGGTACTTAAAAATGGTGGAACGGTTGATTGGCTACTAAATTATCGCGGAGGCTCTTTTTTGATGGATTACAGCGACAACAATTCTACAGAATGTAGAATTAGGGGTATTTTTTTTGAACAGATTTCCGATGCCAATTCAAAAGAAATTCTTGCTGAAGTCAGTTCAGAGAATGCTAATATGGAAGATGTTAAATTAGAAAAAGCACCAAAAATTGCTGTATATGCTCCGCCAGGAGCACAACCTTGGGACGATGCAGTAA
>CAYUZZ010000040.1:0-11828 GCA_964449505.1 uncultured Hyphomicrobiales bacterium
TTTAATCTTAATATCTTAACGAAAAAAATAATCAGGATTTTAGGCATTCAATGAATCATATAATTTTATGTAATTCCCACTAACCATATCTAAATCATATTTTTCATCTGCTCGTATGTTAGCATTATTATTTAAATAGTTTAGACAATAATCTGTTCCAGAAATTAATTCATCGAAATCTTCAAATTTAGCAAGATAACCATTTTGTTTGTGATGTATTATTTCAGATGGTCCACTATTATCAAATGCTGTTACGGGAGTTCCACAGGCAATTGATTCGAGCGTAACCAATGAAAATGTTTCAAATTTAGAGGGAACAATGGTTACATCAGCAGCACTATAAAGCAATTTCATCAGAAGGTCATTCATTACAAATCCAAAGTCTATAAATTTTGCAGTATCAGGGATTGATAAATTGTTGAAATTGTTACCTACTGCAAGTATAACTTTATCTTCTGCTAAAGTATTACCTAATTTGTCAAATAAAATTTGGAAGTTCTTATTGAGTCTATTATAATCGTCGCACACAGTTAGAATTATCTTTTTATCGGGTGGTAAATTCAGGATATTTCTTGCTGTTTGTTTTTCTTCCTTGCGGAATATTCCAAAATCAATTCCGTGATTAATTAATTCTATCCTGCTATTCTCAAATACATTACTTTCATTTGCAAGTTTAGCAATATTATTTCCGGGTGCCACTATAGTTAAATTAGTGGCAGAAGAAACGGCTTTTTGCATAATTTCATGATATTTATTTGCCATCTTTTTTGTAAATTCATTCTGTAGCTCTGGGCTATAGTTTACATGCAATAACCCCGAAAATGGGAACATATCGTGCAAAGTCCATACAAGCAGTTTAGTGTTTTTTCTGAAAAAAAAGGGAATATTCACAAACTCAGCAATATTGTGCAAATGTACTATATCGGCATCCTTATAAAGTTTGTGATTAGTAATGTCTATCCAAGAATAAGGCATCGAAAAGTGTTCTGACGAAGAAATTCTATCTTTATATAATAATTGAAAAAACGAAGGGACAAAGTGGCGTTTAACAATACTTTTCAAAATTTGGAATTTGCCATCATTGTCACAATAAGTATTAACATCAGGATAATTATTAAAATTATCTAATACTAAATAGTTCGAAATGATATTCTTTTTAAAAAGACTCCGATGAAGCATCAGAGATGCCTTAGCGGCACCTCCGTTGTCATTAAGATTAATATGAAGAACATTCATTATTATATTTAAAAAAAATAAACCAATATTTATTTGATAAAAATACTAATTTTTTGATATTTGTTCAATTTTTAAATATTTCATTTCTTTAATATCATAAATTTCTTCCAACTCATCTTGATAGAAAAACCTCTCCTCATCAAAAGCAGGCTCTAATTCATCTATCCAACTTGCATTTGGATTGTATTTGGCAAAGAAGGGTTTGTGTATCCAATCGCTGTTGCGCCCCTGCAAAAACCTAAGCACAATTACTTTTTCGCCCTTGATTTCTGAAACGCCTAAAATGTGAATTTTGCCAGGTTCGCACGACATTGATGGTCCCCGAACAGTACGTGCAAGTCCAGTAACATTTTGGTATGCATCACGGAAAATTTCCCAGGCTTTGATTAAGGAAATATTAAAGTAGTGTTGTGCACCTGTATCCCTTATAATAAACATATAATATGGAATTATACCTAATTCAACCTCTTTAGTCCACATTTTTGCCCATATTTCATAATTGTCATTAATATTTCTGATAACGGGTGACTGTGCTCTAATTACTACACCACAACTTCTTATTAGTTCTATAGATTTCTTCACCGCTACTGTATTTAATTCTTTGTAATGATTAAAATGTGCCATTAATGCAACATGATAACCATTATCAATCAATTTTTTAAAAGCACCTAAGATTATTTCACCATTTTTATTTGTGAATGTATAGGGCCAATAAGCCAAAGATTTAGAACCAAATCTAATATTTTTGAGGTGTGGAATTTTTGCATTAATAATTTTTGTGATATATTGGTCGATAACTTTTCCGGCCATTACCATAGGGTCGCCACCCGTAAATAATATATCCGAAATATCGTTATGATTTCTGATATACTCAAGTACATTATCAATATCCTTAGTAGCAAATTTCAAATCTTTGGTTTTTACAAATTGGGGCCACCTAAAACAAAAAGTGCAGTAAGCATGGCATGTCTGCCCTTGTCTGGGAAAGAAAAGAACAGTATGGTCGTATTTATGCTGAATTCCCTCTACTGGTTTGCCTTTATGCAGTGGTACGTTATATTTACTTTGACCTGCTGGGTGTGGATTTAATTCGTGTCTAATTTTGATTGCCGCATCTTCAATTTGTTCTTTCCCAGCCGAACGCTTATACAAATCAGAGATTAGTTTATAATGTCGGCTTTTTAACATTTGCTTATTTGGAAAAGTCAAGTTGAATATGGGGTCATTTCTAAAGTTGTGCCAATTTATAAGTTCATCTACCACATAATTGTTAGCTTTGAATGGTAGTACCGAAGAAACTATTTTAATTTCTTCAATTTCTTCAGGGGTTAGGTGTTCTATTACCTGAGGTATTTTTCCAAAGTTGTTAACGGTAAACGATTTATATCTGAAATCTCCATCCAGCAATTTATCAACCTCTTGTGTCTGCATTTTATCCTCCTGCATCTAATGTCAAAAGACTCTTTGCAAACGAGGCGATTTCAGTAAAATATTATTGTAAGGGGTACTATTTCTTGTGAAGAATCTGCTCTGCAACGGGCATCAATTCAATAGCTTTCTGTATATATTTGGAACCATCTACCAGCACCTGCTTCATTTTATTTTCATCCCAAATCATAAAAGCAATTCTTGATTTTATAAGCAATTTTAAATATGCTTCATCGGAACTGAGTTCCTTTAAAGAGCATGATATACTATTAGCGTTCGCCATATTGACAAATTCACAGTAGGTTTCATCTTCAATATTGAAATCATTTAGGAAAGTTCTGAAATCATCAGAGTATAACTTATTAAGACTTAACTCATTTTTTCTAAAAAAATCAACTGAATATTTCTGGACTAACTTCTGTTGTATAATCAATTTAGAATAATTCGACAGGGTGTCTTCGTTTATTATGTAATCAGGAGTAACCCCACCCAATCCAACAACTTGCCTGCCAGTTCTTGTTTTGAAAGAATGGTCTTCTCCGTTTCCATATTCGGGAAGTACTTCTACGGTATGGCTTAGATTTAAACCATCTTTCATCACTATACGGTCCTGAAGAGTACCATAATTAGGATTATTATTATAGGGTTTCTGTATTGACCTGCCCGAAGGAGTATAATACTGTGCAACTGTAAGCCATAATTCCGAGCCATCGTAGAATTGATATGGACGTTGAACAAGCCCTTTGCCAAAAGTAGTCTCGCCAATTATCAGCCCGCGGTCTAAATCCTGAATGGCTCCAGCAAAAATTTCAGGAGCAGAGGCAGTTTCTTTATCTACCAATAAAACAAGTGGAAGATGCTCGAATTTGCCACCACCCGAAGAATTATAGGTTTCATTATACGATGGGTCGCGTCCCCTGGTCATCAAGATTACATTACCCTCAGGTATAAATTCATCAATGGTCATGTATGCTTCATCGAGAATTCCACCGGGATTACCTCTAAGGTCTATAATCACTCTTTTCATACCTTTATTGCTAAGCTCCAGCAACGAATCGGTTATTTCGGAATGAGTCGTGTTCATAAATCTATTGATTGAAATATATCCAATATCGGTACCTTCAACCATAAACGAAGCATCAACGCTAAAGGAAGGAAGCTTTTGGGTTTTTACTTTTAATTTGTTCAATGCTGACTTATTAAATTTAAGAATGCCAAGATTAAGTAAAACTTCCTTCTCATAATTTAACAACGACTCCACATCCTCCGGTTTTTGATATGTGATTTGTTTTTCATTGATTGAAATTATCTTATCACCGGTTCGGATACCATGCTTATAAGCAGGACCAGCCTTCAACACCGACAAAATAGTAACAGTATCATTAATAATAGTATAATTAATACCCAAACCATAAAATACACCAGAACGGCGTTTCTCAATTAAATTTACCTCCTCGGGCGTAAAATAGTACGAATGAGGGTCTAATTTTTGGATTAATCCTTTAATTGCAGCATCTATCAAAGTTCGAGATTCGGATTCATTAAGATGCTTTTCGTTAGCGATTTTTACTATCTGATTTAATTTGATTAACTGTTGTTTTAGCTCTTCTTTCTGTGAATAAGCTAAATTGACCGAAGCAATTATCAAAAATACTGAATATATATAAATTCTATATTTCATACAATTTGATTGTCGAAAATTATACTGTTTTATTTTTTCAAAAGTAACGTTTTTACTACATATAATAACACTTTTAAATGCTTTTAGTTACTAATTTTTTTTAAAATTCACTAAATATTTTTTAATAGTAAAAAAAAGAATTTATTTGTCGTGCTTTGCACCCGGTAAAATAAACTTTTGATATAATAAAAGACCTATAATACAAGCAACTCCAATCATTGAAAATAGCAACCATAGTTCGGTGGTATGGGCATATTGGGCAATTTCTTGTTTGTCCAATCCAATATTTTTAGCAATTTTTAGAGCGTCAGCAATATTAGTTCCGGGTTCTATCAAAATACGACCTGAAGCAGATAATTTTGTATTAATAAATTCAATCATGGGGTTATCAACCAACTTAACATATAGCCATGCTCCTACAAAACTACCTATCAACGAGCCAAAGAATCCATAAAGAAAACCGAACCCCATATAGGTAGCCTTTTTGTCCTCTGGTGCTATCAATCCGAGATAAGAAATATATTTGGGATGAGCGGTCATTTCACCAATCGAAAAAATAAATATACCAAGTATAAACACCCATATATTAGAACTAAATGCAAGAATAGCCATACCGATTGTACCCAATGCAATGCCTGTAAGCATAGTTGGTAGTGCCTTGGTATTTTTGACTAAATTTGATATAAATAATTGAAGAATAATAATTGTAAGAGCATTAATTACAGTTACATGCTCCACATCAAATTTGCCAACAAAAGGCAAATACTTGGCAAGTATATTATCTAATGGCGTGGCATCTACAAAATCTTTTACATACCACAGAACGCTGTCGAACATCTGAAAATATAATATCCAGAACCATGAATAAATAAAAATAAATAAAATAAAACGCCAATCCATAAATACCATAATGATTTTTTTGAATATGCTACCTATAGACTCGGATAGTGTCTCGCCGACTACAACGTCACGTTTTGGCTCTTTATAAATAAATAAGGTTGGAATTATCATCAAAGCTGTGGCAATTGCAGCCATCAAAAGCACATAAGACCAATCTATTGATTTGAGATACGGTACCAGAACAAGTGGAAAAATAAAGGCACCAAGATTAATTGACCAATAAAATACTCCAAAACCAAGCGAGGAAGTTCTTTCATCAGTCATTTTAGCAATACTACCCGATATTACGGGCTTGAAGGTTCCTGCACCCAAACCCATTATTACAAGGAAAAAGAAAACTGCTGAATAATCTGTAGATTGAGAAGCAAGGAAATAGCCAGTTCCAAGAAGTGAAAATGCAACGAGAAGAGTCCGGCGGTAGCCCAATTTATCAGCAACTGCTCCAGATATTATCGGAAGGATATAAAGCAGGGGTTGTATAGTACCCTTTATAGCTCCTACTTGTGGCTTCGAAAATCCCAGTATGTCGGTCAAATAAACAGAAAGAACACTCATTACTCCATAATAAGCTCCCCTTTCAAAAAATTCGAACATTATCACTATCCAATAAGTCATCGGGAAATCCCGTAATCGGGCGTTTGTTTTATCCTCCATCACAGTCCTTTATTTTATTTTTAGCTTTGCTACAAAATTCTAATATAAGTGAAAATAAATATGTAACAAAATTCTTTTATTTCGTATTATAGTTTAAAATAAATCACATTTGGGAGATTTTTATGAAAAAATTGTTTCTTTTTATAATGTTCTTGCTAATTCCAACATTCACTTTTGCTAAATTTGATATTGGCGTCAAATTGGGTTACACTGCCTCCAAATTTAATACCGATTATGACCAAATATCTGCAGACTTCAGAAGTGGATTTCAATTTGGCGTATTTGGGCGTTTAGGTGGTGATTTGTATCTACAACCGGAAGTAATATATTCCATCGATGGGGGCAGACTTAACTATAACTACCAAAATCAAACTGTAACTCCCACACTCGACCAAAAATCAATTGATTTCTGCCTTTTAGCTGGCTTTAGCATTATTAATGGCTCTGTAATGAATTTGAATATTCATGGAGGTATGTTCGCCTCGATTTTTACCGATAAGGGAATTCTCGAAGTACCAGGAGAGTTGGAGCAGGGCAATTTCGAATCCATGTACTATGGTGCTAAATTAGGTGTGGGAGCCGATCTTGGCAATTTTACTTTCGAGCTGCGATACATTATGGGGCTAAATGATATTTATAAAGCTGATACAGGATTTCAGGAGTTTGACATGAAAAAAACAAAAGTTGAATTATCAGTCGGATTAAAATTATTCTCTTTCTAATTGCATATTTACAATTATTCCTGTTGGCATAGCAACTCAATCGATTAAAATGAAGACTATCCACCTTTTTACTAACTATGGGTAAAAGGTGGGTTTATAGCAATAAGCTCCCTACCAATATACAATACTCACAAATATTTTTAGTAATTTTGGCTCTTTACAACCACCAATAAATCCTTCTAAACCTCTTTTGTTCACCTTATCAAGGGAATATTGCTTCTAATCCCAATAAAATGATAACGAATTAAGAAATTAGTCAGTATGCACCAAGAGCAAAGAATAAAATAAATAATATTATTTGTTAAAATTGTGTTTAATTCGTCAAAATACTAAATTAAATTGTAAATGGAAATGACAGAAAAAATAGACAAATTAAATAGATTGCGAAAAGAACGCAATGCAGTGATCCTTGCCCACTATTATCAAGACCCCGAGATACAGGATATTGCTGATTTTAATGGTGATTCTCTGGCTCTGGCACAGATAGCAAAACAAACTAATGCAGATGTGATATTATTCTGCGGTGTTCATTTTATGGCAGAAACCGCAAAAATATTAAATCCAGAAAAGATTGTAATTATACCCGATATGAAAGCAGCTTGCTCGCTTGCCGATAGTGCCCCAAAAGATGAATTTGCAAAATGGATTTCAGAACATCCCGGGCATACTGTTATCTCATACATCAATTGTAGCTCAGATGTCAAAGCAATGAGCGATATTATTTGTACTTCATCTAATGCATCAAAAATCGTGAATTCCGTCCCTAAAGAAGTGCCGATTTTATTTGCACCCGACAAATACCTTGGCAATTATCTCATCAAAAAGCTCGGCAGGGAAATGGTATTATGGAATGGCAGTTGCCAAGTTCACGAAATTTTCTCGGAAAGAGAAGTGATTAATTTGATGAATAAATACCCCGAAGCAGCCGTTCTGGCGCATCCGGAATGTCCCGAGAACATCCTTGCTTATGCCGATTTTATTGGCTCTACTACAGCAATAATCAACGCAGGTGCAACATGGAAAGAAAAAGATTTTATTATATTGACCGAGCCTGGGGTTATTCACCAAATGAAAAAACTTGCTCCCGAAAAGAATTTCATTCCTGTTTCATCGCTCGAAGGTTGTTCCTGTAACGAATGTCCATATATGCGATTAAATACAATCGATAAAATGATTACTGCATTGGAAACGCTACAACCTCAGATTAATATCGACGAAGCTCTCCGTATCAGGGCAGCAAAACCATTAGAAAAAATGCTCGAATTAAGTAAATAAGGAATTTTATATGTTTAATTACCCAAGAATAACAACCCTTCCTACTGATTATATCAGAACCAAAATTGTCCAGATAATGAGTGAGGATATCCCTGAAGATGACTTTACCTCGCTCGCTACAATACCGGCAGGAAGCCGTTCAGTTGCATTTATAGAATCATTGGAAGAAATTGTATTTGCCGGCGAACCAATTATTAGAGAATTCTTTGGAGAGGACTATAAGCTAAAATTATTTGCAAAAGATGGTGATTTAGTTTACAAAAATGGAATTATTGCTGAAATTGAGGGTCCTACAATTGACTTGCTGAAGAAAGAGCGTTCTATGCTTAATATTATTCAGAGACTATCGGGCATTGCGACTGAAACTGCAAAATATGTAGAAAAGACTAAGCCCTACGGAATTAAAATTCTTGATACAAGAAAAACAACGCCCCTGCTTAGACTTTTCGAAAAATATGCCGTAACAGTTGGTGGCGCTTATAACCACAGGCTTGACTTATCGTCAGCCATTTTGATTAAAGATAATCACATAAAAGCATCTGGAAGCATTAGCAATGCCATTAAAGGTGCTGCCAATTATAATCTGAACATTGAAATTGAAGCAGAAAGTATGACAGAAATTGAAGAAATTTGCAATAACAAAATCAATGGAATTTTATTGGACAATATGAATCCCGAAATAACCAAAAAAGCTGTCGATTATATTAGAACAAAATTTACTGCTGACGAAGTATATATTATATCCTCGGGTGGCATCAATTTGAAAAATATCGATGAATACCTAACAACAGGAATTGATGGCATTTCGATAGGAGCCATTACTCATAGCGTCAAGGCTACAGATATTAGATTGGAAATCGGGGAGGCTAAATAATGAATTACCCTAAAATTGCAATAATTGGATATGGAAAAATGGGCAAGGAAATTGAAAAAGTTGCCTTGGAAAAGGGAATAATAGTAAGCGACATTTTCGACATAGACCGACCTATTGATCCCAATAAAAAATATGAATTTGAAACTGCAATCGAGTTTACCTCACCCGATGCGGTTATGGCTAATATCAGATTACTTAGCCAAATGAAAAAAAATATCGTCGTTGGCACTACAGGTTGGTATAATGATTTTGACGAAGCCAAACAATTGGCAGCAGTCAACAAAACTGCAATAGTTTGGGGTTCTAACTTTTCTGTAGGAATGAATATATTTTTTAAATTAACTGAATTTGCCGCCAAAATAATTGACAAATTAGAAGAATACGATGTTTTTGTTCAAGAAATTCATCACAATCAAAAAAAGGATAGTCCAAGCGGAACTGCATTATCACTTAGCAACATTTTAATTGACAATATTAATCGTAAAGAGAACATCAATACAAGTTCTAATAATATAAAGGCTAACGAAATAAGTGTCTCATCTTCACGTGGCGGTAATGTACCCGGCACTCACACCATTAACTTCGATTCGGCTGCCGATACTATTCAATTGATCCATACTGCCCGCAATCGTAATGGATTTGCATTGGGGGCAATCGAAGCAGCTAATTTACTACAAGGTAAGTATGGATTTTATGAATTTTCAGAGTTATTGGCAGAAATTTGGGGGCAATTGTAACTTTTTATAACAAAGTGTGTTATTGTGATTGAACTGAGATGTTAAATTAAAAATGGCAAAGAATTTTGATGAATATAGCGACAATGAACTTTTTTATATGCTGTGCGATAAAAAGGAGATTTCGGAACGAGCATTTACAGAGCTCTTTAACCGCTACTCATCAAGAATATATGCTTATTGTAGAAGGTTTTTAGGAGAGAGAGAAGAGGCACTCGATGTATTTCAGGAAACTTTTTTGAAGTTTCACCAAAGTGCCACTAAAGAAAGAGAAATGACAAATGTACCGGGTTTTTTGATTACCATTGCCCGTAATTTGTGTATGAATGTAAAAAGACGAGAGCGACCAAATGTAACTTTTGAAGATTACATGTCTGGAAATGACGAAGAACCTAATAATGATAAAAACGAGCTCTTGGATTTGATTAAAAATGCTCTCGAACTATTACCCGATGATTACAAAGAGGTTTTTATTCTCAGAGAATACGATGGGCTGTCGTATAGCGAAATTGCCAAGCTAACCAATAATTCGGTAGCTAATGTGAAAGTAAGAATTCACAGGGCAAAACAAAAAATTAAAGATGTGTTACAGCCTTACTTAAATGAATTATAATGGATTTAAATAGATAAAATGGAAACATTTGACAAAGAATATCTCTCAGAATTGGTTACTGGATTCGTTGACGGAGAACTAAACTCCTCCGAAGAAAGTATGCTGACCGAAGCATTGAAGACCAACCCTGAATTGATGGAAGAAATGAAACAACTCTTGCTAATTAGCGATGCCGTTAGCAATGATGTGGAGGCATTTACACCTCCTGCAGAAGCTGTGCAGGGAATATTCGCTACTTTAGGATATAATCAACCATATATTAAACCCCTGCCAGTTAAAAGAGCTTGGAAACCTTTATTCAGAAAAGCTCTTCCTTTGGCTTTATTATTATTATCTTCCTTCGTTGTATATGAATTACTTACCCAAAATAACGATGAGACATACAATAATAATGATTCTTCCAAAACTGAAAAGCAAATTTCTAATGTATCAAACAATACGACAGACCACGAGATTATAAAAACAACTGTTCAATCTGATAAAAATAGTAACAAAATACCTGTTGCCTATTCCAAATCAACTGATGAGAGTGAAAAGCCACTCACAGAGAAGCTTTCATCTAAAACAGCCGACCAGAGAAACGTTTTATTATCACAGAATGAATTATCTAAAAACAATGATATTGCACAGGTTAGTGAGTATCTAAGTCCCGAATCTATTAATCATTCCAATGGAATTCAGTCCGTTAATTATAATTATAATGCCAGCAGTAAAATAGATGCCTCGGAATTAAATTCTCCAAATTACCGCTTTTCAACATTTACAGATAATGAAGTAAAGGTTTATATAAAAGGATTTAATAATTTTGCGGATAACTTTTATCCTGCATCAACAACCAACGCCTTTTCTAATGTATCTTTGGGAATGTTGTTCCTCAATAAAATGAATTTTAAGGGTGGATTTGAAGTTGGTCAGCAGAGTTATTCGGTTTTGGTAAGTGATGCTTCAGACGAAAATATCGTATCTGAATCGAGAGATATATTCTGGTACGCAGCCACCGTAAGATTTGATGCGAATTCACTTACAATGCTCGATATGACGCCCTACGCTCAATTTGCGATAGGTAGTGGCAACTTTGGTAAATATCTTGCAAGATATTCGGTGGGATTAGAATATATGCCCTATGCTTACGGAATCGGTTTACAATTAGGGTACGAAAGTTCAAACCTATGGTATTCTACACAAAATGTATCCTACTCTACAAATAATTCTGGAATGGTAGTGGGTATTAGCTGGAGATTTTAGTCTATTAGACTTAAGTATTATTCTTTTTTTATAATTTCTGGGGGATTGAAATCATTCAATTTCTTTTTTCCCTTATCTAAAAATAAATACTTACGTTGGAAAAATAATTAATATAACGAAAAGTACCCAAATTATAAAGTATAAATTTTAAAATAATTTTGGAGTAGAGTTATAAAAAAAGTATTGTTCATGTTTTCAATTGCAATATTTATAATTTCCTGCGGTGATAATGCTACAAAGCCAGGCAATTTAGATGAAATTAATTTAAATATTATCAACTTCTCTCCTAATTCTTTTTTTGTTAAACCAGCAACGAGTTATATAATTGCAATCAATGGGGTTAATTTCCTAGAAAGTGAAAATTGATTCAATAACTATTGATTCTAAAAAATTAAAAATACTTGAACATGATGAATCGAAACTAATTTGCAGCTTCATGAATGCAAATCCTGGCACCTTTAAAATT